>NZ_JBFUES010000884.1:0-3135 GCF_056403875.1 Bradyrhizobium sp. P2_E8 | reverse complement strand
CGGCAAGATCGAGCAGCAGGGCACCGCTCGCGACATCTTCCACCATCCCCGCACCGAATTCGTGGCGCGCTTCATCGGCGGCCATAACGTCCTCAGCGACGCCGGCAAACTCATCGCCGTGCGCGCCGATCAGCTCGGCATCGTGCCGTTCGCCGACGGCGCGTACGGCGCGCCAGCGCTGCTGACCCAGACCGAGTACCAGGGCTCCTACATCGCCGTCTCGCTCACGCTCGACGACGGCACCGCCCTGTTCTCCCATCTCCCCGAGGCCGCCTTCGACGTTCACCCGTTCCGACCGGGCGATCGCGTGCTGGCCACCTGGGATCCCGCCAAGGCGCAGCGCCTGCAATAGCGCCGTCATCCAGAAAATGCGCAACACAGAAGAGGAGTGAGCAATATGACCGAGACGACCAAGAAGACCGGCGTCAGCCGCCGTACGCTATTGAAGAGCACCGCGGGTCTCGCCGGCCTTGCCGCCGGCTCCGGCGCCATCACCGGCTTTCCCTATGTGAAGTCGGCGGAAACCAAGGTGCTGCGCTATCTCGGCACCGCCGTGAACGAGGGCGACGACATCTCCAAGCAGTGCCTCAAGGACACCGGCATCAAGATCGAATACATCACCGCGACCACCGACGACGTCACCAAGCGCGTGATGACCCAGCCGAACTCCTTCGACGTGCTGGACACCGAATATTTCTCGCTGAAGAAGCTGGTGCCGTCGGGCAACATCCTTGCCCTCGACGCCAGGAAGATCAAGGAATTCGACAACATCACGCCCGTCTTCACCAAGGGCGAGACGCCTGGCGGCAAGAAGATCGGCGGCCAGGGCACCGCACCCTGGAAGGTGCTCTATCTCGAAGGCAAGGACTCCAAGAAGTTCGCGACGTCGGCGACCGAATTCGTCACGCTGATCCCGACCGTCTACAACGCCGACACGCTCGGCATCCGTCCTGACCTGATCAAGCGGCCGATCAGCACCTGGGCCGAGCTGCTCAACCCCGAGTTCAAGGGCAAGGCCTCGATCCTCAACATCCCCTCGATCGGCATCATGGATGCCGCCATGGTCGTGGAAGCCACCGGCAAGTACAAATATGCCGACAAGGGCAACATGACCAAGGAAGAGATCGATCTCACCATGAAGGTGATGACCGAGGCGAAGAAGGCCGGCCAGTTCCGCGCGTTCTGGAAGGACTTCAACGAGAGCGTCAACCTGATGGCTTCAGGTGAGACCGTCATCCAGTCGATGTGGTCGCCGGCGGTGACGAAGGTGCGCTCGATGGGCATCCCCTGCACCTTCCAGCCGCTCAAGGAAGGCTACCGCTCCTGGGCCTCCGGCTTCTGCGTCTCCAAGGGCGTGTCGGGAGCCAAGCTCGAATGGGCCTACGAGTTCGTCAACTGGTTCCTGTCCGGCTATGCCGGCGCCTATCTCAACCGCCAGGGCTACTACTCGGCCGTGCTCTCCACCGCGAAGGCGCATATGGAGCCCTACGAGTGGGCCTACTGGATGGAAGGCAAGCCGGCCGAGAAGGACATCAAGGCGCCCGACGGCTCGCTGCTGGAGAAGGCCGGCGCGGTGCGCGACGGCGGTTCCTACGAGGACCGCATGGGCGGCGTCGCCTGCTGGAACGCGGTGATGGACGAGAACGACTACATGGTCCGCAAGTGGAACGAGTTCATCGCGGCGTAATTTGATGGACACGTCGGAAGACATCCTGCAACAGGCACCCCCGGGATTGATCCCGGGGTCGGGCACAGCGCGCGCCGCGAAAGTGACGCGCCTGTCGCCGTCCTTCATCTCCTGGCTCCAGGCCGGGCCGATGATGCTGGTGTTTCTCGCCTTCTTCCTGATCCCGCTGGTGTTCGTCGTCATCGTCTCGTTCTGGGACTACAACGAATACCAGTTGCTGCCGGCGTTCTCCGGCCGCGGCTACACCGACACGTTCGAAGGCTGCATCGCGCAGCTCCCCGATCTCTGCACGATCGGCAAGACCTATCTGATGACCCTGAAGCTGTGCTTCCTGGTCTGGGCCCTCACGCTCTTCATCGGCTTCTGGGTCGCCTACTTCCTCGCCTTCCACATCAAGTCCAAGACCTGGCAGATGGGATTGTCGCTGCTCTGCACGATCCCGTTCTGGACCTCCAACGWGATCCGCATGATCGCGTGGATTCCGTTGCTCGGCCGCAACGGCCTCGTCAATTCCGGCCTCGTCAAGACGGGGCTGATCAACCATCCGCTGGAATGGCTGTTGTTCTCCGAATTCTCCGTCGTGCTGGCGCTGGTGCACCTCTTCACCTTCTTCATGGTGGTGCCGATCTTCAATTCGATGGTGCGCATCGACAAGTCGCTGATCGAGGCCGCCTATGACGCCGGCGCCACCGGCTTCCAGACGCTCGTGAACGTCATCATTCCGCTCGCCAAGCCCGGCATCGTGATCGGCTCGATCTTCGTCATCACCATCGTGATGGGCGATTTCATCACCATCGGCGTGATGGGCGGCCAGCAGATTGCGGCGGCCGGCAAGATCATCGAGACGCGGGTGAACGCGCTGCAGTTCCCCGCAGCAGCGGCCAACGCCGTGATCCTGCTCGCGATCACGTTCCTGATCATCACCATGATGTCGCGCATCGTCGACATCAAGAAGGAGCTCTGAGCATGAAGGAAGGACGCCCGCGCTCTTTCTACGTGCTCGCGATCTTCTTCGCAGCCTATGTGCTGTTTCTCTACGGTCCGATGATCGCGATCTACGTGCTGTCGTTCCAGGGGCCGCAGGGCGGCCTCACCTTCCCGATGAATGGCGTGTCCACCTTCTGGATCGCAAAGCTGTTCCAGGGCACCGGCATCGTCGATCTCGGCGCGGCCTTCCGCCGCTCGCTGCTGCTCGGCGTGATCGTCATGATTGTCACCGTCGTGCTGTCGGTCGCCGCCGGCATGGCCTTCCGCCGCAAGTTCAAGGCGCAAAGCATCCTGTTCTACTCGGCGATCGCGAGCCTCATCGTTCCCTCGATCATCACTTCGCTCGGCATCTCGCTTGAATTCCGCATCATCGACGATCTGATCAAGGCACACTGGAACGAGAATTTCGAGACCTCGATGGGCCTGCTCACCTCGGGCCTCGGCGCGCATCTGACCTGGAC
>NZ_JBFUES010000883.1:0-3138 GCF_056403875.1 Bradyrhizobium sp. P2_E8 | reverse complement strand
CCACCAAGACGCACTGACCAAGGTGCGCCGAGGCTGAAAGTATCACGAACGAAGAGTGCGGCATCGGCACCGCGCTTTCGCTCGCGATCGTCAGCCGTGCTGATGATCCCACCGCGGCAGTGCTGCGCGCGTCAGCGCCACTCACCCCACCGCCTCGTTGCGCCCCGGCCCCGCGTGCACATGCACCTGCTTCGCATGCAGCACCTCGCCGCATTCCGAGCACACCATCACCGGGTCGAACAGCTTGCCGCAGGTCTTGTGCTCATGCAGCATCGGGCGACCGCGTTCGTCGCCCATGTGGGTGTCGCCCCAATGCACCATCGCCATGATGATCGGGTAGAGGTCGAGGCCCTTCTGCGTCAGGATATATTCGTAGCGCTTGGGCGCCTCGGAATAGGGGACGCGGCGCAGGATGCCGAAGCGGACCAGCTTCTTCAGCCGCTCCGACAGAAGATGCCTGGTGATCTGGAGCGAGGACTGAAATCCCTCGAACCGTCGCACGCGCAAAAAGCATTCGCGCAGGATCAGAAGCGTCCAGCGATCGCCGACCACGGCGACGGTACGGGAGAGCGAGCAGGGCTCTTCGTCCAGCGTGTCCCACTTCATGATCCAGTCTCCGGCCGCAGGCGTGGTAAGTCAGAAAAAGGAACTGACTTGAACGATCAATGCAATTTGTCCCTGAAGCTAGCATCCCGCCCCGCAATTTGACAGTTCTATTTTAGAACTATAGCCTTCGGTTCAAACACATGCGCACCTGAGGAGGCGACCTTGCCCAAGCGAAACGCGACAGCTGCCGTGATCGGGGCCGGCGATTTCATCGGCTCCGAGATTGCCAAGAAATTCGCAGCCGAGGGTTTTTCGGTCTTCGCCGGACGCCGCAACAGCGACAAACTGGCGCCTCTGGTGAAGGATATCGAGGCCGCCGGCGGCGAGATCCACGCGCGCTCGCTCGATGCGCGGAAAGAGGAAGAGGTCATCGCCTTCCTCGACGATGCCGACAAGCACGCGCCGCTGGAAGTTTGCATCTTCAACGTCGGCGCCAACGTCAATTTCCCGATCCTCGACACCACCGAGCGCGTGTTCCGCAAAGTCTGGGAGATGGCCTGCTATTCCGGCTTCCTCACAGGCCGGGAAGCGGCGCGCCTGATGCTTCCGCGCGGCGGCGGCAATATCTTCTTCACCGGCGCCACGGCCTCCTTGCGTGGCGGCAGCGGCTWTGCYGCSTTYGCCAGCGCSAAATTCGGYCTGCGYGCSGTGGCGCAGGCGATGGCGCGCGAGCTCGGRCCGAAGAACATCCACGTCGCCCATCTCATCATCGATTCYGGCGTYGATACSGAATGGGTGCGGCAGCGCCGGCTCGAAGCGCTCGGCCCGAACGCGCTGGACAATCCCGACCTGCTGATGCCGCCGTCGGCGGTGGCCGATTCCTATTGGCAGCTCTACCAGCAGCCGAAGAGCGCCTGGACCTTCGAGATGGAGATCCGGCCTTTCGGAGAGAAATGGTGACCGCGGCACGAGACTGCGACTAGACTGAACCCATACAAACCGAAATCCGGGAGGAAGCCTGCGTGAAGACCGCGATCACCGAACTGTTCGGCATCGAGCACCCCATCATTCAGGGCGGCATGCATTTCGTCGGCTTTGCCGAGCTGGCCGCCGCCGTCTCCAATGCCGGCGGGCTCGGCATCATCACCGGTCTCACGCAGAAGACGCCGGAGCTGCTGGCAAAAGAGATCGCGCGCTGCCGCGCCATGACCGACAGGCCGTTCGGCGTGAACCTCACCTTTCTGCCGGCCTTCTCGGCACCGCCTTATCCCGAATACATCGCGGCCATTGTCGAAGGTGGCGTCAAGTCAGTGGAGACTGCAGGTCGCAGCCCGGAACAGTATATGCCGGCGCTGAAGGCGGCCGGCATCAAGGTGATCCACAAATGCACCTCGGTACGCCATTCCCTGAAGGCCGAGCGCATCGGCTGCGATGCCGTCAGCGTCGACGGCTTTGAGTGCGGCGGCCATCCCGGTGAGGACGACATTCCGAACATGATCCTGCTGCCGCGGGCAGCGGAGGAATTGAAGATCCCGTTCGTCGCCTCCGGCGGCATGGCCGACGGGCGCAGCCTCGTCGCGGCGCTGTCGCTGGGCGCAGCCGGCATGAACATGGGCACGCGCTTCATCGCGACCAAGGAGGCGCCGGTGCATCAGAACGTGAAGAATGCGCTGGTCGCCGCGACCGAGCTCGACACCCGTCTGATCATGCGGAGCTTGCGCAACACCGAACGCGTCCTGAAGAACGCCAATGTCGATCGTCTGCTCGAGATCGAGCGCGCGAAGGGCGACAAGCTCACCATCGACGACATCCACGACCAGGTCGCGGGCGTCTATCCCAGGATCATGCTGGACGGAGCGATGGACACGGGCGCCTGGAGCTGCGGCATGGTCGCGGGCCTCATCCACGACATCCCCTCCTGCAAGGAACTCGTCGATCGCATCATGGGCGAGGCGGAAACCATCATCCGCAGCCGCCTGATGGGGTTCCTGGATGGGACGGGTGAGGCGCGAAAGGTCGCCTGACACTGCCAAACTTCTTAACCACGGCGGCACTTGAACGCTGGAATTGCGCGCGACGCTTCCTAAATAGGGGTAAATTACCCCTTTGATAAATCAATTTCAGGAGGCGTCCGTGGTCCTGAAGAGCGCTCATTTTGCTGTCGCCGTTGCCCTCGTGCTCGCATGGGGCGGCGTCGCGCGCGCTGATGACTACAAGCCTGATGAATATCTCGGTCTCGATCTGTCCAAGGCGGTGTTGTCGCCGAAGCGGCTCGGGCCGGAGACGCGGTTCGCACCGGTCGCACTCGAGGCCCGCGGCGGCAGCGAAGCGCAGGCCCGCGCCGAGYCCATGGACGTGCCGAAGAAGGTTGCCGCCGAACGCGTGCATGCGTCGGAGCCGAAGGTCGCGCACGTCAAGCCCGCGCAGCCGCGCGGTGCGGCCCGGACCAAGCTCGCGCATCGCCACGGCAATCCGCTGGATGCGCAGGCGAGGGATACCCGCATCCAGACCTGGCCGTGCCGCTCCGGCGGCATCTGCAACTGGCAGCGCTGAGTCTTCGCCTCTCCCCGCGTGCGGGGAGAGGCCGGAATG
>NZ_JBFUES010000882.1:0-3141 GCF_056403875.1 Bradyrhizobium sp. P2_E8 | reverse complement strand
GTGCTCGCCATCCCCCGCGCAGCCCTCAACAAGGGATTCGACGCAAAATGAACCTCGATCAATTCAAGCCGCTCACCGTCTACACCATCTACATCGCCTCCACACCGGAGAAGGTGTGGGAGGCGCTGACCTCGGCCGAGTTCAGTCGGCAGTATTTCTTCGGCAATGCCGTGGAGGTCGAGCCGCGGCTCGGCGGTGCCTTCGTCGTGCGCACGCCCGACGGCGCCCTGCACATCAGCGGCGAGGTCCTCGCTTACGATCCGCCGCGAAAGCTCTCGGTCACCTTCAACGTCAACTGGCCCGATCTGATCGAGAAGCTCGGCCCGACCCTCGTCACCTACGAGATCGAAGAGGTCGGCGACGCAGTCCGTCTCACCATGAGCGAAGGCCATGACCGGCCGCTCAGCGACGACATCCTCTCCGGCGGACGGCAGGGCTGGCCCGCGATCCTCTCCGGCCTCAAGAGCGTGCTCGAGACCGGCAAGCCGCTGGTAGTGAAGATGGGCCCGCCGCAGCGGATGCTGGATGCGCTGAAGGCGTTGGGGATCAAGACGCCGTAGCGGTCGGAATCGGCGCCATCATCGCTTCTTCTTCGCCGGCGGCGGATGAATCTCGTCGATCTTGCGACGGCATTCCCCTTCCGAATCGTGCGGGCCCGAGACAAAGGTCCCACTGACCTTGATCGCGTACCAGCCCGACTCCACGCCGAGCCGGAGTGCTTCGTCTGTCTTGACGTGTCGTGGGGAGAGAATTTGCATCAGGTGCTTTCGGTTGGCGCTCGATCTCATATCGAACCGCGATCGCCGTTACGACGGCGTGATGAGTCGGCTCCGCCGGTGCGAGGAATGCGCCCTTTCACGTCGCGCGCATAGTCACGGCGCCGCGTGTGCGCAGGGACGACCGGACTTTCCGACATTGGCACGCACCGTGCGCGCAATCCCTGCAATTAGCTATCGTTTTCTCGCCCGCGCCGCGCCTTTGAAGCGCCAAATGCCGTTCTCGACCGAATAAGGCCGCCGAAGCCTCGTTTTCGACCGCTTGGAGTGCGTCGGGCTCCCCTCTCACGGCACCGGTGCCACCAGACGCCGATAGAGATGCCATGTCGCATGGCCGAGCACCGGCAGCGTCACGATCAGCCCGAGGAAGTAGGGCAGCGCCGAGACGATCAGCAGCATCACGATCACGGCCGCCCAGCCGATCATCGGCAGCGGGCTGGTCACGACCGCGCGCACGCTCGTCACCATGGCCGTGACGAAATCGACCTCGCGGTCGAGCAGCAACGGAAACGAGACCACGGTGAGCGAGAACAGGATCAGCGACAGCACGGCACCGACCGCGTTGCCGATGGCGAGGAACAGCAGACCCTCATTGGTCGTCAGCACCACCGTCATGAACTCCTGAAGGCTCGAGAACGAGGCGTGCAGGCCGAGCAGCAGCGCGATCAGGAGCCGCACCTGGTACATCCAGATCACGAACATGAACAGCGTGACGAACGCCATCCAGCCGATCTCACTGCGCGAGCGTATCGTCGACCAGATCGCGCCGAAGGAGACGGGCTCGCCGCGCTCGCGGCGGCGGCTGACCTCGTAGAGACCGATCGCGACGAACGGGCCGATCAGCGCGAAGCCGGCGGCCAGGGGATAGACCAGATAGACMATGCCGAAGGCGGTGAGGCAGAGCATGATGGCGATGCCGCCGGCGGCATAGAGCGCGCCGAAGCAAAGCCCGTAGAGCGGCAGCGCCTGGAAATCGCGGAGCCCCTCGACCAGCGCCTCGGCAATGTCGGTCGCCATAATGGGACGCACCACCGGATCGACCTTGCCCGAGATGGACATCGGCTTCCTCCTCATCTGTCGGTGCGATCTTCGTCGCACGCGGATCGACCGCGATATTAGCGCCGTCGGGCGCCGCGCGCACGCGCAAGTTGGTTCCGGATGACGGTATCCTGGGAGCCCGGCATAGCCTCGCCGGCGAACCCTGTCGGGGGCTCACCCGTGCTGCGCGCGACTTCAGAATCTTTCCCCCATCGCAGGCTTTTGGGCACGATGCCTATGGACGGAACGGACGGTGGTGCCGCAAATTGCATCTTCGAACCAGCACACGCGATGACCAGAGCGGACCACCCGACCGATGAGCTTGCGTACCCGGCTACTGATACTCGTCATCGCGGCCATGCTGGTGCCGGCAGGCCTCGTCGGGCTGCGTTTCATGCAGAATCGAAGCAGCGACATCAACGCGGCGCTGGCCAATCTGGCTGCGACGGCCGGCGAGATTGCCAGCGATCTGGACGAGAAGATTCAGGGCACCGCCCAGCTTCACTATGGTCTCGCCCGTGCGCGCGATCTCGACACGCGCGACAAGGCGGCGTGCTCGGCGTTTCTGTCGGAAGTGCGCGAGGAATACCCACAGTTCACGGGGATATTGACCATCGATCCGGACGGCAGCCTGTTCTGCGACTCGCTGCGGACCAACCGCACCCTCGATCTCAGGGATCGCGCCTATTTCAAGCAGGCCCTGGTTTCGCGCGGCGTCGTGATCGAGCCCGTCTTCGGCCGGTTGACCGGACTGTCGGTGCTCCAGATCGCATATCCGGTGCGATCGGAAGCGGGCGCGCTGAAGCTGATCCTGCTTGCTTCGTTCAACCTGCGCAAATTCGCGGAGTTTCACCACAAGCGGCTGCTCGCCGAGAAGGACATCCTGCTCGTCGACGCCAAGGGCACGGTTCTGGTCGCCCCCTCCGGCGGAGGCTGGACCGAGCCCGTCGGCGGGTCGATCGCAGGATCCGAACTATTCCGCTTCGCGGCGACGCCCGACCGGGAGTCCTTTCATGAGGTCACCGATCGCGAGGGCCGCGCCCATGTCTGGAGTGTCGCCGCCCGCTCACCGTCGACCCGGGATGCCGGTCTCTACATCCTGGTCGGACGGTCCAAGGACGGGCTGGTCGCGGCAGCGAACCGCCGGCTCTACGAGGACATGGCGATCCTGGCCGTGGCCTCGCTGCTGCTGCTGGCGGCGGTCTGGATCCTCGCGACCGTGAGCGTCGGGCGCCAGGTCGGACGGCTCGCCGCGATGGCGAAGAAGCTCGGGCGCGGCGACCTCGGCGCGCGCATTCCACCGCCCCATCCGGGCGGCGAGCTCGGC
>NZ_JBFUES010000881.1:0-3142 GCF_056403875.1 Bradyrhizobium sp. P2_E8 | reverse complement strand
GAGCCGTCCGGAGGCCGCCTTCACCGAGCCGTGACGAAAAACCGTTGCGAAAACCACAAGTAAATTCAGATCTATCCGGCGAAGCACCGCCTCGTCGAAATTGGCGGTGGGATTTAGTTCAGCGCTGGTGATCTCATTCCTCACGCTGATCAATTTGCCAGATTGCCCTACTGCGCGCAACGTGCCGACTTGATTGAACGCGCTATACGAAACCGTTGAGGATGATGATGCTGGCATACGGGGTGAGGGAATTCGGGACCGACACGCTCGAACAGGTTTGGCTACCGGACCCTGTGGCGGGAGCAGGACAAGTTCTAATCCGAAATCGCGCTGCCGGCGTCAACAATATCGATCTACTAATACGCGAAGGCCTGCTGCCCCCCGAGGCAACCCCTCTCCCGCACGTCTTGGGCGTCGAGGGCGCCGGCGTTATAGAGGTCATCGGGCAGGGAGTGAACGATCTCAGCGTGGGCGATCACGTGATCTGGCTAGGCAACCTGGGCGCAGGAGGTTATGGGCCCTACACGGTCATCGACGCCACATACGTTGCGAAGATCGCCGATACCATTTCGTTCGAGCTAGCCGCTGCGGCGCCGGTTGCGTACGCGACCGCCCGCAGCGTCATCTTCTCCTACGGCACCCCAGACCGGGGAGCCTGGGTCCTGGTTCATTCTGCAGCAGGTGGGGTTGGAGTAGCAGCACTGCACATCGCTCGCAACGCGGGTATGCGGACAATAGCGCTCACCAGCTCCGAAAAACTGAATTTTGCCCTTTCGCAGGGAGCTACTGTCGCGATCGACCGCGGCGCAAAGGAAGTCGCCGAAAAGATACTGGACATCACAGCAAGACAGGGAGTGGCTCTCAGCCTGAACTCGGTGGGAGGACCAACAATTGTGCAGGACCTCGAGGTATTAAGCGATTTCGGGCAGATCATAAGCTTCGGCCATCTAGGTGGCGCTCCACAAGGTACCGCCGCTGATTTGCTAGTTCCCTATTTCAGCAAGAGTATTGGGATTAGGGATTCAGATCTGTATACGTTCTGGAGAACCAGGAAGTACGCGTTCAAAGCGATGCTTCAGCAGATCGCCGCAGATCTGGAGAGCGGCTCCATCATTCCTCAGATCGATGCTGTTTTGCCGAGCTCAGAAGCGATAATCGCCCATGAGAGGCTAAGGTCCGGACGCTCTATGGGAAAGCTCGTGCTGCGCCACGCCCACTGAATGGCGTGAAGGCCGAGGCCGCACCTGGCAAATTGCCACTCGCGCAATCGTTGGCGCAGTCAGGGCGATCGAAACAACTCGTGGCAAGCATCGGCCTTGGTTGAATAGTTCGATCCGGACCATTCCGGAACAGGCCCTTGTCGCCTTCGATCACCTTCACCTTTGCCGCACTGCTCCCGACAATATCCTTAGATACTGCTGGATAGGCTCGACGATCGCACTCACCCGTCGCCGTCCGGAAAAATCAACGGAAGTCCGAAACGTTCAAACAATCTTGGAGCTTCGGGCTTTACAAAAAGGGTCAAAGTCAGAACAAGGTCGTGGTCGAGTGAGAGCACGTGTATTGAATGTGCAGTCCAAGGCTCACCTTCCCGCACCCGGGAGTAGGCGGCAAAAGCCGGTTGTCCATTGGACTCAGTCGGGACCAGACGGTAACTATCGTAGAATTTCCAAGCCCAATCAAAGAAAGTTCGGATCGCTTGGCGACCCGCGTACCATTGCGGCAACGGCGGCATTGTGTACGTCGCTTCCTCCTTCAGTAGAGTTACAAAGGTATCAAGATCAAGCTCTTCCCAGGCGCGCAAATAGCGACCGAGAAGCTCTTTCTGTGCAGCATTCGGTAGCGGCGAAACCGGCGGCCGGCCGTCAGGATAGCGTCGACCGAGCGTTTCGCGCGCGCGCTGGAGGGCACTGCTTACAGAGACTGTCGATCCGCCAAGCAGAGTTGCCGCCTCGCCAGGTGCCCAGCCGAGCACATCACAGAGTAAGAGCGCCGCACGCTGCCTGGGCGGCAGCTGCTGGATGGCTGCGACAAAGGCCAACTGCACTGCTTCGCGCGAAGTGTACCGTGCTTCCGGGGTAGGCGCTTGGTCGATCACTTCTTCCAGGGTTGAGGTCGGGTAAGGCTCAAGCCAAGGCACTTCACTTGCCGGCGTGCCATCCGGCAGCTCGGCAGTCGCGGGAATTCGTTGATCCGGCAGCCAACGTCGGGTCTTCTTGCGGCTCTCCAGCGCGTCGAGGCAAGCGTTCGTAGCTATCTGATATAGCCATGAGCGGAACGATCCGCGTTCCTCGAAGCTGTGAAAGCTGCGCCAAGCCCGCAGAAAAGTTTCTTGCACAAGGTCTTCTGCTTCGTGCAGGGAGCCAAGCATGCGGTAGCAATGCAGGCTCAATTCACGACGAAACGGCTCGGCAAGCCGTTCAAATGCCTTGCTCGACCACTTCGAGTCGTTCAATTGAGTTGGTGGTTCGCTCGCCGTCATCAAACTCAATATTGTCCGCCTCTACGCCATTTCAAGGGGCGGATCAGGAAGGCGCAGCTTCGATTCCCTTACCGGACACAATAAATACCTGCCCCTTGAATCGACCCGGGTTGGTCAACAGCTCCATCGCAAGATTCGCCGTATGGGACGAAGTCAGCGGGACCTCCATGCTGCGGATGAAGTCCGCTTCCGATATACCTAAATAGCTTGAATATCCAGCCACAGCATGCCTTCCGAGTTCGGTGTCGGGCATGATCCGCGGAGCAATCGTGACGAAGCGCAGCCCGAGACCAAGACGATCCGCCTCCTTCTGACTGTAATTTGCTATGAATATTTGGGTGCGCTTCGCGCCGGCATACCCTCCGGTGAGCGGAGATCCGGCGAGCGCGGCGCCACTCGATACGAGAAGTACGGATGCTCCAGCAGCGAGAGGTCGCGACAGGGCCGCTTTGCAGAAATGGAACGCCATCCGTACGTCGCTTTCCCAGTTTACCGCAAAGTCTTCCCAGCTTTGCTTGTGGAGTGGCAAGGTCGTCGGTATCACTCCGGCACACAAAACAAGGAAATCGGGTTCTAGGACTCCGAATACCTTCTCTGGCGCAGTTGCATCGGTCGCATCAAGCGCAAGAATTTCGATGCCAGGCACCTCCTCAGTAAGTC
>NZ_JBFUES010000880.1:0-3144 GCF_056403875.1 Bradyrhizobium sp. P2_E8 | reverse complement strand
GGCTGGTAGAGGATGGTGAGCTCCTGCCGCTCGATGGCGCGGCGCAGCTCGCTCTCTAGCGTCAGGCGGTCGGTCTTGCGCGCGCGCATCGCCGGCTTGTAGACGTCGATGCGGTCGCCGCCGATGCGCTTGGAGTGATACATCGCCAGCTCGGCATCCTTGATGATCTCGTCCGTCAACTGCGTCTGAGGATCGGAAAGCGCGAGCCCGATCGAGGCCGTGAGAAAGATCTCGCGCTCGTTGAAGGCGATCGGCGCGCGGATGGTCTTTCGGATGGTCTCGGCGAAGGCGGTGATCCGGGCGGGATCCTGCTCCGAGAGCAGGATCAGGCCGAACTGGTCGCCGGCGAGCCGCGCCAGCGTGTCCTGCGGCTTCAGGATGCGGGTGAGGCGGCGGGCCAGCGTCAGCAGGATGGAATCGCCGACCGCGATGCCGACGGAATCGTTGACCTGCTTGAAGCGGTCGAGGTCGATCACCATCAGCGTCGGCCGCAGCGTCGGCATGGTCTTGGCGAAATGCGCGACCCCACCCAGCCGGTCCATGAACAGCTTGCGGTTGGGCAGGCCGGTGAGGTTGTCATGCACGGAATCGTGCAGCAGGCGCTCCTCGGCGTTGCGCAGCTCGGTGACGTCGGTGAGCGTGCCGACCACGCGCGAGACCTCGCCGTCGGAGCCGACCACCGGCCGCGCCTTCAGCGCGAACCACATGAAGTGACCGTCCGGCGTGCGCAGGCGAAAATCCTGCACCAGGCGGCCGCGGCGCTGGTCGAGCACGCTGTCGAGCGCGGCGCGGAAACGGTCCTGGTCGAGCGGATGCAGCACTTCCAGCCACGATGCCGCCGGGCCTTCCAGCGTGCCGCGCTTGAGGCCGAGCAGGGCTTCGGTCTCGGGGCTGGTGAAGACCTTGTCGGCGGAAACGTCCCAGTCCCAGATCAGATCGCCGGAACCGGCGAGCGCCAGTGCGCGCCGCTCGATGTCGGAGACGACACCGGTGGTGGCGCCGCCGCCGGCGAAGGCGTGCTGCATCACCGTGAAGCCGATCAGCATCACGATCAGCACGAGGCCGCCCAGCAGCGCCGGGCCGACGATGTCGTTGGTGACGGAGCCGGCCACCGTCATGCCGGCCGCGACCACCCAGACCACGAGGAGGAACCAGGTCGGGATGAGCAGCACCGCGCGGTCGAAGCCGTGGGTGGAGAGATAGACGATCAGCGCGAAGCCTGCGAAGGCGATCAGCACCAGCGAGATGCGCGCGATGCCGGAGGCCACCGCCGGGTCGAACAGCGCGAGTGCGACCAGCGAGCCGAGGAAGGCGAGCCAGCCCACCGTGATGTGCGAATAGCGCACATGCCATCGACTGAGGTTGAGATAGGCGAACAGGAACACCAGCAGCGTCGCCGCCAGGATCGCTTCACCCGCCGCGCGCCAGATGCGCTCGGCGTTGTTCGACATGTCGAGCACCTTGCCCCAGAAGCCGAAATCGACGCCGATATAGACCAGCACCGCCCAGGCCAGCGCCGCGGCCGCCGGGAACATGATGCTGCCCTTGACGACGAACAGAATGGTGAGGACGAGAGCCAGGAGCCCCGAAATGCCGATCACGATGCCCTGGTAGAGCGTGAACGAGTTGACCTTGTCCTTGTAGGACTCGGGCTCCCAGAGATAGAGCTGCGGCAGCTTGTCGGTGCGCAGCTCGGCGACGAAGGTGATGACGGCGCCGGGATCGAGCGTGACGCGGAAGACGTCGGCGGTCGGGCTTTCCTGCCGCTCCGGCCGGTCGCCGGTCGAGGGCGTGATGGTCGCGATGCGCGACAGCCCGAGGTCGGGCCACAGCAGGCCTGACGAGACGATGCGGTAATGCGGGGCGACGATCAGGCGGTCGAGCTGGTCGTCGGTGTTGTTGGCGAGCGCGAACACCACCCAGTTCTGGCCGCCCTCGCGGGCGCGCACCTCGATGCGGCGGACGATGCCGTCGGTGCCGGGCGCGGTCGAGACCTGGATGCGGTCGGCATCGCTGCGCTGATGCTCGAGCACGCCGGTGAGGTCGATCGCGGGCGCGTCACCGCGGACGCTGACGGCGTCGAGCGCGCGCGCAGGGAGCGCGGCGACAACAATCATGAGGCCCAGCGCGATGGGCGCGAGGCACCTGATCAGACGCAAGGTCAGTTCTCCGCGTTCGACGCAAACTTCGTGTGCAAGGCGATTTCAGACCGGACAGAATTGGTTCGGTGCGTCGCGATAGATGCCACGAAAGCGAGGAAAATCAAAGGGTTTCCGCCTTGCCCTGTGGGTCAGAGGCCTATGCCTCCAACACAATTTTGCCAATATGTGCGCTCGTCTCCATGCGCCGGTGGGCGTCGGCCGCGTTTTCCAGCGGGAAAGCGCTGTCCATCACCGGTTTGACCCGGCCTTCGCGCAGAAGCGGCATCACTTTCGCCTCGATCGCGGCCACCATCGCCGCCTTGTCCGCATTACTACGGGGGCGCAGCGTTGAGCCGGTATGGGTCAGGCGCTTGACCATGACCTTGGCGATGTTGACGCTGACCTTGGGGCCGTTGAGGGTCGCGATCTGGACGATGCGGCCGTCGACCGCGGCGGCGTCGTAGTTGCGGTCCACATACTCGCCGGCGACCATGTCGAGGATCAGGTTGACGCCGGCATTGTTGGTCTCCGCCTTCACCACGGCGACGAAGTCTTCGGTCTTGTAGTTGATGGCGCGGTCGGCCCCGAGCTTGAGGCAGGCATCGATCTTGTCMTGCGATCCCACGGTGACGAACACTTTCGCGCCAAAGGCTTTCGCAAGCTGGATCGCCATGGTGCCGATGCCGGAGGAGCCGCCATGGATCAGCAGCGTCTCGCCGGCCTTGAGGCCGCCGCGCTCGAACACGTTGTGCCAAACCGTCATCAGGGTTTCCGGCAATGCGCCGGCTTCCTTGATCGACAGCGCCGGCGGCACGCTCATCGCCTGGGCGTCCTGGGCGATGCAGTACTGCGCATAGCCCCCGCCGGCGACCAGCGACATCACCTTGTCGCCGATCTTGTGCCGCTTGGCATTGCTGCCGACGGCGACGACTTCACCAGCGATCTCGAGGCCCGGCAGGTCGCTCGCGCCGGGCGGCGGCGGATAGGCGCCGGAGCGCTGCGC
>NZ_JBFUES010000879.1:0-3145 GCF_056403875.1 Bradyrhizobium sp. P2_E8 | reverse complement strand
GACCACAACGGTGTGTTCGAAGGCGTGATCGCCAAGACGTTCCCGCGGCCCGGCGACGATCCGAACGAGGTCTGCGCGAAGTGCACGGACGATCGCAAGAACGCCCCGGTGCTCGGCCTTTCCTTCATCCGCGACATGAAGCGCGACGGGTTGAAATATGATGGCGGCAACGTGGTCAATCCGCGCGACGGCAATATCTGGAAGGCCAAGATGACGGTGAGCCCCGATGGCCAGACCCTGACCATGCGCGGCTTCCTCGGCATCTCCCTGTTCGGCAAGGACGAGACCTGGACGCGCCTGCCGGACGCCAACCTCGCGCAGGTCGATCCCGCCATCGTCGCCAAATATCTGCCCGCACAGGCGACAGCCGCGACGACGACGAAGCCGGCGCCCGCGGCGAAGAAGGGCGGCGCAATGATGGCGCCGGCGCCAAAGCAGTAGGGTTGCTTCCGCATTCTCTTGTAGCCGGCATGAGCGAAGCGACATGCGGGACCACTTGTCCCTGATATCGCTGCGCTCACCCGGGCTACGGAGTAGTCAATACGTCCGCGCCTTCTTGCACGGCCCATAGAAGGTGCCGTTGCCGGCGACGACCCGCTCGAGGCATTGCCGGGGATCGGTGATCTCGCCGTCGACCTGGAAATAATAGGCCTGCGATCCCAGGCTCAGGACGTAATGTCCCGGCGCAAGCTCGAGCCCTGAATCGCCGGTGTGAAGCTCGTACATCTCGGGCTTGCCCGGGATCGGCGACACCCGGAACGGATAGGAGAAGTTTCGGATCACCCCGACATCTTCTCCGCCGCCTAGATTCTTGCCTGCAGCATCGGTCGAAAACTCTCTGGCGATCTTTGCGACGACCCGAACCTCGACGCGCTCCGGGATCACGTTCGCGGCGTCCCGCCGAAACACGATGAATTTGACGCGGCCGTTTGGCAGATGCGGGCGATCGGGCTTCTTGAACTCCGGTGAAATCGCGATGCGCATGTCCGGCGCCATCACGCCGGTCGCATTCAACTCCGCCAGCGATTTGTCGTCGATCAACGCGTAGACGCCGTAGTCGGTCGGCAATACGCGCGTTGGGGGAGGCGGGGCGAGGGTGATCATTTCCGGCTTGGCGACGGTGATCGTCGTCTCCGGCTTGGGCGACACCTGCGCGATCTCCGGGGCCTGAGACGAAATCTGCCGGCGCAGCGCGGCGATGTTGTCTCGCTGCGAGACGATCAGGATGACTGCGCCAACAGCGAGCAGGATGGCCGCCGTACGCTTGATCACCGGTAGAAGCGGGCCCGAGATCGCAGGCAGCTTGCTGCGGGATATCTCGATCCTCGATCGCAAAACGGTCGCGTCGCCGGACACCAGAAGACCGCCCGTCTCAGTCGCCTTTGACGAGGTGAGCTGTTGTGACGGCAACCGCTCCAGCGGCGCCTCTTCACGCGAGAACTTCTCGACCTCCTCGATTGCGACCTCGAGCGCCCGCTTCATCTGGTCGATGTTCTTGGCGTCGGCGTAGGTGAACTGCTCCTGGAGCTTGTAGCGGGCAAGGTCGTAGACCATCTGCCGCCTGGCTTCCGCGTCGTCCTTGACCGTATCGAGCATGCGCGAAATCACCAGCGCAAACTGCACTTCGCTTGCGGGCAAGTCGGTCGGATCCTGCTGGCCAGGAAGCAACTCTCTCGAACTCATAGCGCTGACGGTCCAATGCCAGTCACGCCAACACCTGATTTCTCTAATTGAAACAGTTGATTAAACGATGCGGCCCGCGTCCGCGGCCGTTTCGTACACGTCCTCGCGGAACAAGGAAAGCCTCCAGAACGGCTGCGGCAAATTGCCAGCGCGTTGAATAGGCAGGACGTGCGCGCCGGCCGGGGTCACACCGTGCGGCCGTAGTTCTCCGGAATGCGCGCTGGCGCCGGATTTGCATAGCTGTCGCAAAGCCGCTGGGGAGCGAGTCGCCGTTTCCACGCCTGCCGCCACCGCGCGGACGGCGAACGGCGGTGTTGGTCCCTCGCGGCGCAGATTGCGATCCGCGGAGACGACATGCGACTTGCAAGACTATGTGCGGCGGCGCTGCCGGGGCTGATGGCGCTGCTTGCGACCTCGGCGCTGGCGCGCGACGACGGCCGCTACGCCAACTCGCCCCTCAAGCCCTGGTTCGAGAGCCTGCACAGCGAATACGGACAATGCTGCTCGGATGCCGACGGCTACATGGTCGCCGATGTCGATTGGGAATCCGACAAGGGGCGCTATCGTGTGCATCTCGACGACGAATGGGTGGTCGTGCCCGACGGCGCCGTGATCACTGAGCCGAACAAGATCGGGCGCACCATGGTGTGGAAGCACTACATCGACGGCCATCCGCGCGTGCGCTGCTTCATGCCGGGCAGCATGACGTAGCTCTGACCATCATTGAGTGCGACGCACATCGTCAATCGGTCAGGACGACGATCTTTCCGCCCGCTGCGTTGGCGTCCATGCAGCGGTGAGMCTCGGTGATCTCCGTGAGGTGAAAGACCCGCCCGACCTGGACGCGAAGCGCGCCTGCTTCGATCTGGCGTACCAGGTCCTGCAACGGCGTCTGCATGAAGTCGTCGGGGCCTCCGGAATAAACCGTGAGGTTGACGGCGTTGGGAATGACCTCCATCGGGCTGAATTGATCGAACCACCATTTGTCTCCGACCATGCCCGTCATGCAGACGATGCCGTTCGGGCGCGCGCATTGCAGGGAGTCGGCCAGCGTGGTCGTGCCGATGAGCTCGAGCACCTTGTCGACGCCGCCTCCGCTCGCGGCCTTGACCTTCTCCGCGATCCGGCCGTCGTCGATGATGACAAGGTCCGCTCCAGCGGAGCGCATCAGCTCCGTGCGCGCGGGATTGCGCGTGGTGGAAATCACCTCGGCGCCGTGTTTGCTCGCGAGGGCCGCAGCCGCAAGACCGACCGAGGTCGTCCCGCCGCGGACCAGGAGCCGCTCGCCGCGCTTGAGCTGCAAGGCGGCGAAGAGCGAACCCCAGGCGGTCTGGAGCATCTCCGGCAATGCGCCAAGCATCTCCCACGAAAGGGTGGTCTCGAGAGGCTGGACTTGCGCGGCCGGCACGCAAACATATTCCGCATAGCCGCCGTCGAACTGCCGCCCCATGCCGCCCATCGC
>NZ_JBFUES010000878.1:0-3485 GCF_056403875.1 Bradyrhizobium sp. P2_E8 | reverse complement strand
CCGCTGCGGCATCCACCGCAATGGCCACCGCCGCCGGGATCTCCAGCGCGCCGGGAACCGTGATGACGTCATGCGTCAGGCCGGCGGCCTTCAGCTCGGCCACCGCACCGTCCAATAGCGCGTCCTGGAGATCGTCATAGAACCGCGCCTCGACAATCAGCGCACGTGCGCCGGAAATGTCGGTCTGGTCCTTCAGGGGTGCGCGCCGCGCGTCTGCCATGGTCAACCTATTCTGTCATTGCCGGGCTTGCCCCGGCAATCCGTCGGGCAAGCCCCTCTTAAGAGGATGGATGCGCGGGTCAAGCCCGCGCATGACGAACTTTATCCGCCGGTCACTGTGCCGACCTTCCAATGCTTTGCCGTCGTCAGCGCCAGCGTCTCGGCGGCCGCATCGACGTCGAACCAGGTTTTGCCGCCCTCGACACCTGAAGCGACGACCGTCAGACAGACGCCATTGCAGGCGATCGAGGCACCATCGGCAATGGTGGACTGGTCATAGCGGCAGGCGATGCGCAGCCGGTGCAACTGGCCCTGCGCCGTTGGCGTGAAGCTGACGATCTCGCCGAGATCGGTGACAATGCCGGTGAACATGTTAGGCGCGCTCGTAGATGGTGAGAGTATCCTTGTCGAATGTTTCGCTAGCATGAACCTTGTAGGCCTGCGACTGCGTGATTTTCGACAGGGGCAATGCATCGAGCGCATCGACGCCGCGACTGCCCACCTCTTCCGCGCCGCGGAACAGCCAGATCTCGTCGACGAGATCGGCCGCCACGAAGGAAGCCGCAACGCGGCTGCCGCCCTCCACCATCAACCGCGAGATGCCTTTCCCGGCCAGCGCATGCAGCACGGCCGGCAGATCGAGCCCGGAGGCGTTTCCCGCCGGTATGCGGATGATCTGCGCACCGGCGGCTCCAAGCCGCATGGCGGCCGCAGCCTCGGCGAGTTCGGAGCCCGCCACCCACAGCGGCGTCTCACGCGCGGAGCGCACGAGCTGGCTCGATGCGGGGATGCGCAGGCTCTGGTCGAGCACCACGCGCACCGGCGAGCGCGCCGCCATGCCCGGCAGACGGCAGGTGAGAAGCGGATCATCCGCCAGCACCGTGCCGATGCCGACCAGGATGGCATCGCTCTGCGCGCGAAGCAGATGCACGCGGTCGCGCACAGCTTCGCCGGTGATCGCAACCGGCTTGCCGCCGGCGGCGCCGATCTTGCCGTCGGGCGAGACCGCGAGCTTCAGGATCACATGCGGGCGCTTGTCACGGATGCGGCGGAAATGACCGGCGTGGTCGAAGGCGGCCTCCGCCGCGCACAGGCCGACGTCCACCGTGATGCCGGCGGCGCGCAGACGGGCATGGCCCTGGCCCGCGACTTCAGGATTGGGATCCTCGATCGCCGCCACCACGCGCGTGATGCCGGCGGCCATCACCGCGTCCGCACAAGGCGGCGACTTGCCGAAATGCGAGCAGGGCTCGAGCGTGACGTAGAGCGTGGCCCCGCGCGCCGCCTCACCCGCCTGCCGCAGCGCTTCGGGCTCGCCATGCGGACGTCCGCCGGGTTGCGTCCAGCCGCGGCCGACGATGACGCCATCTTTCACGATGACGGCGCCGACGGCCGGATTGGGCCAGGTCCGCCCCTGCCCGCGCCGGCCGAGCGCCAGCGCSAGCTGCATGAAGCGGCGATCGGCGTCCTTGGATTCGCGGATCTTCTGCGCGAACTGATCCTCCAGAATGCGGAAGATCATTTGCGGATCGCGGCGAGCCGCGCTTCCTCCTCGCCGGAAAGCTCGCCGAGCACGTCGGCGAAATCCTTGGCCTCACGGAAATTGCGGTAGACCGAGGCGAAGCGCACATAGGCGACGTCGTCGAGCGTGCGCAGATGCTCCATCACGGTCTCGCCGATCACCTCGGAGGAGATCTCGGCCTCGCCCCCGGTCTCGAGCTCGCGCACGATGGTGGAGACCATTTTCTCCACCCGCTCCGGCTCGACCTGGCGCTTGCGCAAGGAGATCGACACCGAGCGCATCAGCTTGTCGCGGTCGAACGGCACGCGGCGGCCGTTGCGCTTGATCACCGTGAGCTCGCGCAGCTGCACGCGCTCGAAGGTGGTGAAGCGGAAATTGCAGGCGACGCAAACGCGCCGCCTGCGGATCACGGACGAGTCCTCGGTCGGACGCGAGTCCTTTACCTGCGTATCGAGACTGTTGCAGTTCGGGCAGCGCATCCGCTTGGCCTAGCCTTACTGGTAGATCGGGAACCGGTCGGTGAGCGCCTTGACCCGTTCCTTGATCGCGGCTTCCACCAGCGGCGCCTTGCCGTCGTCGGACTGCGCGATCGCGTTGAGAACCTCGGCGATCATGCCGCCGACCTGCTGGAATTCAGCGACGCCGAAGCCACGGGTGGTCGCGGCCGGCGTGCCGAGACGCAAGCCGGAGGTGACGAAGGGCTTTTCGGGATCGAAGGGAATGCCGTTCTTGTTGCAGGTGATGGCTGCGCGGACCAGCGCCTTCTCCGAGACGTTGCCCTTCAGGCCCTTCGGCCTGAGGTCGACCAGCATCAGATGGTTATCGGTGCCGCCGGACACAATATCGAACCCGTGGCTCTTCATCGCCTCGGCCAGCGCCTTGGCGTTCTCGACGACGTTCCTCGCATAGACCTTGAAGTCCGGACGCAGCGCCTCGCCGAAGGCGACCGCCTTCGCCGCGATCACATGCATCAGGGGGCCGCCCTGGAGGCCCGGGAAGATCGCCGAGTTGAGCTTCTTGGCGAGCACCTCGTCGTTGGAGAGGATCAGTCCGCCGCGCGGACCGCGCAGCGACTTGTGCGTCGTGGTGGTGGTGACGTGGGCATACGGCACGGGCGAGGCATGCACACCACCGGCGACGAGGCCGGCGAAGTGCGCCATGTCGACCAGCAGGTACGCGCCGACGCTGTCCGCGATCTCACGGAAACGCTTGAAGTCCCAGGCACGCGAATAGGCCGAGCCGCCGGCGACGATCAGCTTCGGCTTGATCTCTTCGGCCTGTTTCTGCACCGCATCCATGTCGATGATCTGGTCCTCGCGGCGCAYGGTGTAGTGCGCAGCCTTGAACCACTTGCCGCTCATGTTGACGGGGGAGCCGTGGGTGAGATGGCCGCCGGCGGCGAGGTCGAGGCCCATGAAGGTGTCGCCGGGCTGGAGCAGCGCCAGGAACACCGCCTGGTTCATCTGGCTGCCGGAGTTCGGCTGCACATTGGCGAAGCCCGCGCCAAACAGCTTCTTGGCGCGGTCGATCGCGAGGTTCTCGGCGACGTCGACCCACTCACAACCGCCGTAGTAGCGCGCGCCCGGATAACCTTCCGCATATTTGTTGGTCATCACCGAACCCTGCGCTTCCAGCACGGCTCGGCTGACGATGTTCTCGGAGGCGATCAGCTCGACCTCATGGCGCTGCCGGCCGAGCTCGCCCTTGATGGCGGCAGCGATTTCCGGGTCGGCCTGGTCGAGCG
>NZ_JBFUES010000877.1:0-3149 GCF_056403875.1 Bradyrhizobium sp. P2_E8 | reverse complement strand
CATCTTCTACAACAACTGCTTCAAGAACGGCATTCTACCGATCCGCGTTGCCCAAGAAGACCTCGACAAGCTGTTCGACGACGCCGAGCGCGGCGCCAACGCGACGCTGACGATCGACCTGCCGAACCAGGAAATCCGCGGCCCCGACGGCGGCAAGGTCAAGTTCGAGATCGACCCGTTCCGCAAGCACTGCCTGATCAACGGCCTCGACGACATCGGCTTGACGATGGAGAAGAAGGCCTCGATCGACACCTATGAGGACAAGCTCAAGCGCGAACGCGCCTGGGCCTGATCTCAGATTTTCGTTCGAGCCCCGGTGCTGACAGCGCCGGGGCTTTTTCTTTGTCCTGATTATCACCTGTTGTTTGAGCATGATCTTTTCGGAAAACCGCTGCACACTTTTCTGGATCATGCTCTAAGCTTCCGGCCATGCTGCCCGACATCGTCACCTTCTGGCACGGCCCGATGGACGCCCTGCGCCAGACCTGCCTGCGCTCGCAGTTAGCTGCCGGCCACAAGGTCACGGTCTACAGCTTTGACACCATTCCCGGCCTGCCTGCGGGCGTCGGCAATGCGGATGCCGAAGCGATCCTGCCGCACGCGTTCTCCGAACGATTGCGGCCGCCACAGCCCGACGGAAGCTGGCGCGACTGGACCACGCTTCAGTTCAGCGACTTCTTCCGCATGAAGCTGATGGCGAAGGGCCTCGGCCTCTGGCTCGACGCCGACGTGCTGCTCTTGAAGCCCGTCGAGATCGATCCGGCAAAGCCCTACTTCGCCTGGGAGCGGCCGCGCCAGCTTGGCAATTCCGTGATCTACCTGCCGCCCGGGCACGGCATCGTTGCCGCCTTCGAAGAGCTGATGGAGCAGGAGGAGTTGACGCCGAACTGGCTGTCAGTGCGCCATCGCATCACCTTCATGATGCGCCGCCTGCGCGGCGGCTCGAATCGCCTCTCGGACATCCGTGTCGCGATCTTCGGACCTGCGGCGCTGACTGCACTGGCGCGCCGCACCGGCGAGCTGAGCCGCGCACTGCCGAAGCAGTCGTTCTACGCCGTGCACGCCGAGCCGAAGCTGTTCTTCGATCCCTCGAGCTATCTCGGCCTCGTCACCGACCCCGAGATCATCGGCCTGCACATCTCGCCCAAGGGGCGCGGCGGCGAGAAGCCGATCCCGGGCAGCCTGTATGCATGGGCGACGGAGCGGTTCGGCTAGGTCGCGTGCCCCGGACGCGGCGCAGCGCCTCTTCAGCGGTGCGCTGCTGAGCCGGGGCCCAGAGATGCAGCGAGATAGGTCTCGGCTCTGCGCAGCAGCGTTTCACGCTGCAGCGCGTCCGGGACACAAGAGCAATTCCTTGACCCCTTCCCAATTTGATCCAGCGCAACGCGCTCCTGCACCATTGTGCCTAATCTCGCTCCAATTCCACGACCCAAACGGAGCCTCGCATGAGCACCGCAAGCAGGCCTTATCCCATCGTTCAGGATCTCATCGACTCCTTTGCCAGCTGGCTGAAGCATCGCCGCGAGATGAACGAGATGCGGCAGCTCGATCGCGCCGATTTCGACCGGATCGCCAGCGATCTCAGGATCGCGCCCGACGATCTCGAAGAGCTGGTCCGTCATGGCAAGCACGCCGCAGATGAACTGCCGAAGATGCTGGAGCAGCTCGGCATCAGCGCCGAAGGGCTCGGCCGCGCACAGCCGCTGCTGCTCCGCGACATGGAGCGGGTCTGCTCGCTCTGCGATCACAAGGGCGAATGCGACCGCGATCTCGCCGACGGCACCGCCGCGGAGAACTATCACGGCTACTGCGCCAATGCCGCGACGCTGGAATCGCTCGATCGCGCCGACCTCGCGCCGCGTTGACGCGGCTCGGATTGCGACGAAGACTATCCGTTCAGCATCGATAGAGCCGTGCGCGCGAGATCGGCTGGCCGCTCCACCAATTGATCCGCGCCGGCCGCCTCCAGCTCATCCCGGCTGCCATATCCCCAGAGCACGCCAAGCCCGCGCATCGTGACCGCATGAGCGCCGACGATGTCGTGGCGGCGATCGCCGATCATGAGGCTGTGCGAAGCGGCGATACCGTATTCAGACAGGATATGGGCGAGTAACTCGGCCTTATGATCGAGCGTGCCGCCCGGCACCGAGCCGTGGATGCCGTCGAAATACACCGCCAAATTCAGGTTCTCCAGGATCCGTCGCGCGAAGACTTCGCGCTTCGATGTCGCGAGGTAGATCCTCAATCCGGCTTGCCGCAATTCCTGGAGTGTTCCGCCGATTCCAGGATAGGGCTCGCTTCCGAGCAAGCCGCTTTCACCGTAGTGCTGACGATAGGCGACGACGGCTTCATCGATCCGGTCGTCGCCATATGCCTGCAGCAGCGTCCGCAAGATGTCTTCGAGTGGCGGACCGATCGCTATGTCAGGTGCCTTGCCTGGATCGTGCCCGAGCACACGCAATGCGGCTGTGCAGCTTGCGACAATGCCCGGCCGCGAATCGATCAGCGTTCCGTCGAGATCCAGAAGGACGGATCGGGCCGGGGACACACCTCAGCCCTTGCTCATCGCGGCGATCGCGTCTGCGATCTCGATCGTGCGACGCGCCATGTCGGCGTGCAGGCGCTCCACCATCGCGCCATCCAGCCGGATCGCGCCGCGCGAGACGTTCTCCGGCAATTCGAACGCCGCGATGATCTTTCGCGCGCGCGCGACTTCCTCTTCCGGCGGCGTGAAGATCGCGTTGCAGGCTTCGATCTGCGAGGGATGGATCAGCGTCTTGCCGTCGAAGCCGAGGTCGCGGCCCTGCGCGCATTCGGTGGCAAAGCCGTCGGAATTGTTGATGTCGCTGTAGGGGCCGTCGAGGATTTCGAGGCCGTGGGCGCGCGTCGCCAGGATGCAGTGGGTGATCATCGGGATCATCGCGGCGCGGCCGGGCAACATCCGGATTCGCGTCTCGCGCGAGATGTCGTTCGGCCCGAACACGAAACCGGAGAGGCGCCTCGATGGATCGCGCCCGGCGGCGGCCAGCTCCTCGGCATGGAGCACGGCGCGCGCGGTCTCGATCATGGCCCAGACTCTTACGGTCGGCGCCGCGCCGAGCTCGGCAAGGCGACGGCCGATCGTGTCGAGATCTTCGACGCTTGAAACT
>NZ_JBFUES010000876.1:0-3150 GCF_056403875.1 Bradyrhizobium sp. P2_E8 | reverse complement strand
CGGTCTTCAGGCGCGAGATCTGCGCCTTCGGCGTCAGGCGGCTGACGACCTGATCGTGCGAGGAGCCCTGGTCGACCGCGATCTTGACGTCGGGCGAGTTCAGCTCGGCCCAGCTCTTCGGCTTGAAGTCCTTCTTGCAGAGGATGCCGAAGGCGTTGTTGAAGACCGGCACCGAGAAATCGACCACCAGCGCGCGCTTCGGGGTCGGATTGAGACCGAAGAAGATGTCGATCTTGTTGGACTGCAGGTCCAGCACCGAGTTGCCCCAGGTGGTCTCGGTGATCTCGAGCTCGGCTTCCATGTCGTCGGCGAGCGCCTTGGCGATGTCGACGTAAAAGCCCTTCCACTGGCCGCTGGCGAGATCCTTCATGTAATAGGGCGCGCCGCCGGCGACCGCGCCGATCCGCATCTTCTTGCTGCGGCGGATACGGGCGAAGGTTGATTCGTTCGGATCGGCGGCCTGGGCAACAGCCGGGGACGCCAGTGCGCCCGCGGCCATCGCGCCAACGGCGCCAAGTCCGACAATCGATGCAACATCACGACGTGTAACCATTGGGATCAATCGCTTTTCTGGTTGAAGGGGAGTTCCGGCAGCGTTCTTAGCAAGGTGGTCTCATCAGCGAAAGCACAGCCTGTCGGCTGGGCAGATCCGGATTTGCCCGGATGCTGGGCAAACCCAACCCGTTCAGGCTGATACCCGCTTGCTTTCCGCTCCCTTTGGCCCCAAATAGGGACCGGGAGATTGGCGGTGGACGAGCCACTCGCCAACCGGGTCAGGTCCGGAAGGAAGCAGCCCTAACGAGGTCCGGATCGGGTCGCTCGTCAGTCTCCTACCTGTTTTTCCGAGCGAATTGCGCCGGCGGCCCTGCCGCTAGCGCGCTCCTTTCCGCAAGAGCCGGCCGAGAGAGATTTCATTGCGGATCGACCGATGACCGACGCTGGCGCCCCTCCCAATTCCAATAGCGCCAGCCAGGCTGGCACGCCCTACCGGGTGCTGGCGCGCAAATACCGCCCCTCCTCTTTCGACGATCTGATCGGCCAGGAGGCCGTGGTCCGCACCGTCTCCAACGCGTTCGAGACCGGGCGCATCCCGCAGGCCTGGATCCTCACCGGCGTCCGCGGCGTCGGCAAGACCACCACTGCGCGCATCCTGGCCCGTGCACTCAACTACGAGATGCCGGATGGCTCGGTGAAGGGCCCGACCATCCACATGCCGACACTCGGCGTGCATTGCCAGGCGATCATGGAAAGCCGGCACATGGACGTGCTGGAGATGGACGCGGCCTCGCATACCGGCGTCGACGACGTCCGCCAGATCAATGACAGCGTGCGCTACGCGCCAGCCAGCGCCCGCTACAAGGTCTACATCATCGACGAAGTCCACATGCTGTCGACGGCGGCGTTCAACGCCTTCCTGAAGACGCTGGAGGAACCGCCGGAGCACGCCAAGTTCGTGTTCGCGACGACGGAGATCCGCAAGGTTCCCGTCACGGTGCTGTCGCGCTGCCAGCGCTTCGATCTGCGCCGGGTCGAGGCCGACGTGCTGATGAAGCACCTTGCCAGCATCGCCGCGAAGGAAAGCGTCGAGATCGAGCCCGAGGCGCTCGGCATCATCGCGCGCGCCGCGGAAGGCTCCGTGCGCGATTCGCTGTCGCTGCTCGACCAGGCGATCGCGCATGCGGCAGGCACGGTGAAAGCCGATGCGGTCAGGCAGATGCTGGGGCTCGCCGATCGGACGCGTGTGATCGACCTGTTCGATTCGCTGGCGCGCGGCGACATCGCCGCCGCCTTCAAGGAGTTCCGCGACCAGTACGACGTCGGCGCCGATCCGATCGTCGTGCTCTCGGACCTCGCCGAGTTCGTCAATTTCGTCACCCGCGTGAAGATCGTGCCGGCGACCGCCGACAACGTCGCCTATGGCGAGACCGAGCGGGTGCGCGCGCGGGATTTCGCCTCGAAAATCTCGATGCGCGTGCTGTCGCGGATGTGGCAGATGCTGCTCAAGGGCATCACCGAGGTGCAGGCCGCGACGCGGCCGGCCGCGGCCGCCGAGATGGTGCTGGTGCGCATCGCCTATGTCGCCGACCTGCCGACGCCGGACGAGGCGATCCGGATGCTGGAGCAGAACGGCGGCGGCTCGCCGGTCGTGAGCGGCGGCAGTGCGGCACGCAGTGCGCCGGCTGCGCCGATGGCTTCCGCAGCGCCTGTTGCCCAGGCGGCGCCCATGCGCGCGCCGAGTTCGCCGTCATCGTTCGGCGGCGGCGCCCGGCCGCAGATGGCGGCGCCTGCGCCCGATCCGCAAGCCGCAGCACCCCAGCTGCGCATCACCAGCTTCACCCAGCTCGTCGCGCTCGCGGGGCAGAAGCGCGACCTCCTGACCAAGGGTGCGCTCGAAGCCGACATGCGTCTCGTCCGTTTCGAGGAGGGCCGGCTGGAGGTCGCGCTCGAGCCCAACGCCTCCAAGACCATGATCACCGAGCTCGCGCGCAAGTTCGAGCTCTGGACCGGCCGGCGCTGGACCGTGATCGTCTCCAACGAGCAGGGCCAGCCGACATTGCGTTCGGTGAACCAGGCCGCCAAGCAGGAGCATGCGCGTACCGCTGAGGCCGATCCGCGCGTGCAGGAGGTGCTGTCGCGCTTCCCCGGATCGAAGGTTGTCGAGGTCCGCAGGCTTGCCCCCGAGACGCCGGAATCCAATATTAACGCCGACTATGGCAGTGACGATCCGCCCGACGGTTCCGATACCGACGACGATCTCTGAGCCTATCTTTCCAAGGACACCCGACCTATGGCTGATTTTCTCGGCATGATGAAGCAGGCGGCGCAGCTGCAATCCAAGATGCAGGAGATGCAGGACGCGCTCGGCAATGTGGAGGTCGAAGGCATCTCCGGCGGCGGCCTCGTCGTGGTGCGCATGACCGCGAAGATGGACGTCAAGGGCGTGAAGATCGATCCCTCGCTGATGAAGGCGGAAGAGCGCGAGGTGCTCGAGGACCTGCTCGTGACCGCGCTCGGTGATGCCCGCCGCAAGGCGGAGGCCGCCGTGCAGGAGAAGATGCAGTCGCTCACCGGCGGGCTCGGCCTGCCGCCGGGGCTGTTCGGCCAGTAACATGGGCGCGGTTGCAGGTCCTGAAATCGAGCGGCTGGTGC
>NZ_JBFUES010000875.1:0-3153 GCF_056403875.1 Bradyrhizobium sp. P2_E8 | reverse complement strand
GTTCTAGACTCCCCTCCACCGGTCCAATTCCGGATTCACGTTAACAACAGGGCGGGGCTGGCTTTTTGCCGGCCCGCCATGCATTGTCGTTGGTAAATTTTTCCTTAGCTTTGGGAGTTCTGGCCCATGGTCGAACCGATCATGTACCTGGCGATCGGTTTCCTGCTCGCGATGCTGTGCGGGCTTGCCATCGTGCCGCTGGTGCATAACCGCGCGGTGCGCCTGACCACGCGCCGGCTCGAGGCCGCCACCCCGCTGTCGATGGCCGAGATCCAGGCCGACAAGGACCAGCTCCGCGCCGAATTCGCCATGTCGGCGCGACGGCTCGAGATGAGCGTCGACCAGCTCAAGAACAAGACCACGAGCCAGCTCGCCGAACTCGGCAAGAAGAGCGACGCCATCAACCGCATGAAGATCGAGCTCGGCGAGAAGAACGCCACGATCTTCGCGCTGGAAGCGCGCGAGAAGGCGGTGAAGGAGCAGCTCCGCGCCACCGAAGAGGAATTCAACGCCAAGACCGAAGCCCTGCGCGCCGCCGAGAATGCGCTGACCGACAAGCAGGGCGAGCTCGCGAAGATCAACTCCGAACTGTCCAACCGCTCGATGATGGCGGAGAGCCGCCAGGTCGAGCTGGTCGCGGTGCGCGCGCAGATCGACGAGTTGAAGAACCGCGTCGGCGATGCCGAGAAGGAGTTTGCCGCGACGCAGGCGCGGCTGACGCAGGAGCGTACCGAATCCGAGACCGCCTCGCGCGAGCTTGGGGATGCACGCGGCCGCGTCGAAAATCTGAGCCAGCGCGTCACCGAGCTCGATCGCCAGCTCATCGTGCAGGTGAAAGAGGCCGAGATGCTCTCGGGCCGCGTCGCCGACCTCGAGGGGCGCCTCGCCACGCAAGGCAAGCTGCTCGCCGAGCGCGACTACGAGAACAACCAGCTCCGCCAGGCGAGCGATGGCTCCGAGCGCACCATCAAGGAATTGCGCGTCGAGATCGCCGCATTGAGCGGCGGCAAGTCGTCGGCCGCAATGGAGCAGCTCCGCGCGGAAAAGACCGCGCTGGAGGAGCAGCTCCGCACCGCGCGCGACGAGCGCGCCAAACTCCAACGCGACATCAACGCGATCCAGCAGCAGGCGGAAAGCTCCTGGGCGACCGAGCGCATGGAGAACGCGCTGCTGCGCGAGCGCATCAACGACATCGCCGCCGAGGTCGCAAAGCTGGCGATGCAGCTCGAGGGCCCGAACTCGCCGATCGAGGCCTTGCTTGCGGCCGAGGCCGGCCAGCCGCCGAAGCCGGCGCCGCGCCCGGCCAACGACGCCGCGACCAATGGTGTGGCCGCGGGTACCCTGCCCGAGGGCGGCGGAACGCTCGCCGAGCGCATCCGCGCGCTCCAGGCCCACGCCTCCCGCGCCCGCCAGCAGGGCGCGTAAGCCGGCCAAAACGCGGCCTCGCAGCCGGGTTGCACGATCTAGGGGAAGGTTTTCCAGGCTCGGGGCGCCTGGAAACTTGACACCTCCGGCCCGCACTTCTAAATCGCGGGCTCTGATGCGCCGGCCGGCCGAAAGTCCGGCCGTCGGCATGATGGTCCCGGGCGCATAGCTCAGCGGGAGAGCGTTCCCTTCACACGGGAGAGGTCCAAGGTTCGATCCCTTGTGCGCCCACCATTTCGCTCCTTCAATCAGTATGTTAGCGACCTTGTTCCCTCGAAGTGTGCCCCGAAAAATTTGGGGCACAGCAGGGGCACAACAGCTTTGTGCAAAAAATCGCTTCGCCGGGCTAAACCCTCGCCGGCGCCGATCAAGAGAGCCGCAATGATACGTTGCGGCAATATCCATGGGGCATCGACCTATCATGGATCTCAAAACCCGGCTGGCAAAGGCTGCCGTTCCCACTGAGATTTGAGACCGAGCGCGAAGGCGTGGCGCGCTGGGGCAGCGCTCGTGCTCGCGCTCCTGAAAAGAAAGCCAACAGCACTTTGATGAAGGCGGCGCGAGCTGCCGTGTCGGCTTCTTGCCGTTCAGCTTGCAATGTTCGAAACAATCGCCCAAACGATTACCATAGGTTGGGGTGGAATAATTTGACTCCAGAAATAAAGGCTCGGCTTCTCGCCTCTATGAATGCAGGGCGGCTACTCGTGGTCTGCGGGGCAGGCCTATCGATGGCAGCTCCCAGCAGTCTGCCTTCCGCGCGATCAGTGGCAGAGCAGTGCTTTGATAAGTACCGACTGGAATCAGATCCGAACTGCGATATCGCCTTGCGAGCCGACCTCGAGGCTCTCACGGAACATTTCGCAGGGTTGAATACGCTGCAGTCGGTGTTCATTAAACACTTGGTCCCATGGCGGGCCTTTGTCCGGCCCCCAAACGCGGGCCATGCGGCGATTGCTGATTTCCTCATAACCCGAGCGGCCATTGCCGGAATATCGAGCAACTACGACGCTCTGATCGAGCGTCGGGCATGGGACTATGGGTGCGACTTTCAAGGTTCTCTGGACGGTGACGAAGCGACGATCGATGCAACCCAGCACGGCCCATTGTTGAAATTCCACGGATGCTCTCATCGCGATCGCCTTTCAACGATCTGGGCACGTTCTCAGCTGACCGAGCCAACTATCGCCGCGCGCATCCATAGAAGCAGAACATGGATGGCCGCGAATCTGCGGCAAAAGGATCTCCTGATCGTCGGGTTTTGGTCTGATTGGGAATATCTCAACGCCATCATCAGCTCGGCGTTAGAGAACGTGCAGCCACTCTCGGTAACTGTGGTCGACCTCTCGCCGGCCGACGTCCTTCAGCAGAAGGCCCCTGAACTCTGGCAAATAGCACACGCCGAGAATGTGACATTCGAGCATGTTCAGGAGTCGGGCGCCGATGCGTTAGACGAACTGAGGCGCGCGTTCTCTGCAAATTACCTCCGTCAAGTTCTAGCCGCCGGTCGCGTGATTTTTGAGCAAACAACTGGTATCGTCTGCGATGCGGCTTGGCTGGAGATGGCCAAATTTGACAGCGAGACGTTGTACGGATGGCGAAGAGACGCCGAAGGAGTCTCTAGTGCCGAGCCGGCAACCCAAATACGCCCTGGCAATTCGGAAGCACTTGGATTTTTCCACCTTTTGCTTCGGCGGGCGGGCGCTACACAGAGACAGGATGGCTATGACC
>NZ_JBFUES010000874.1:0-3154 GCF_056403875.1 Bradyrhizobium sp. P2_E8 | reverse complement strand
GTGCCGAGCGGCCCGCCGAGGCCGAATTCGAACGGCGTCAGCATGCGCGTGATGAAGCCACCCTCGGTGCCGAGCACGAGGCCGATGCGCAAATAGACCACGCGCACGCCGAGCTCTTCCGCGGGCCGCGCCGCCTGCTCCCAGGCCGCGCACAGCTCATGGCTGAAGCAGGCATGCGACTTCGCCGACTCGGTCAGCACCTGGTCGGCCCACAGCCCGTACCAGCCGATCGCGGAGCCGCTGATGAGCACGTCGGGCTTGTGGTCGAGCCGCGCGATCAGCTTGACGACCTCGCCGGTCATGTCGATGCGAGACTTCAGTATCTCGGCGCGCTTCGCCTCGGTCCACAGGCCGTTGCCGATCGGCTCGCCGGCGAGATTGACGATGGCGTCGATACGCATGTCCGAGGCGAGCTGATCGAGGCTGGTGATCAGCGTCACCGGCGGCGGCAGCAGCTCGGCCTTCGCCGGGTTGCGAATGAGCGCGATGACGTGATGCCCTGCCCCGCTGAGGCTCGCCGCGAGGCGGCTTCCGATGAAGCCGGTGGCACCTGATATCAGCACGGTCTTGCGGTCCGGAAGTTTCTCGACGAGCCCTGCCGCCGGCACGCACGTCATGCGGCCGAGCCGGCGCACCGCCGCAAAATCCCTGACGCCGCAGAGCGCCGCGCCGACCGCGCAGGCGGTCGCGGCGCTGCTGAGCAGGCCCTGATACACGACGGTCACGCCGAACGGCTGCATCGCCCAATCGATCAGCACCGGCAGCAGCAGCACCAGGATGGCGCCGTAGTTGATCGCGAGCAGCGCGTGATTGATCCGCTCGCTCGGCGGCAATTTCCGGCTCAGATCCTCCTCGACGAAATCCATCAGCGTGATGACGATCTCGGCAACAAGCACCGCCACGATCAAGAGCGCCAGCGCGCCATGAACCTCGAGCCAGCCGAGCACGAGGAACAGCAGCGCATAGAGCATGTTGCGGATGCCGTGCAGCTTCAGCTCGAAGCGCTGCGACACCCGCCAGGCCAGGCGCTCGGTGAATTCGTGGTGATAGAAGGTGTCGAACACGCCCATCACGATCTGGACGGCGATGAGGATCCACAACAGCGGCGTCATGATACGGCCTCCCTGAAGGTGGCGGACTGGTGGATCAGCGCGCCGTAACGCGGGTGGGTGACATCGAGGGTGAAGCGGAAGGCGCCCTCGCCGAGATCGCTGTGCGTCACCGTGAGGTCGCCCGGCGTGAGCCATCGCGGCAACGGGATCCACAGGCGTCCGAGCTGGAGGCCGTAAGCAGCGCTGCGGAAGGTCAGCACCTGGTCCTCGACCGCGATGCGCAGCGCCATCGAGACGCCGAAGCCGACATATTCCTCGAGCCCGGTCGGGCCGGCGAAGCGTTTTGCGGAATGGATCACCTGCGGAAAGCCGCGCTTGCGCGCGCAGATGCGCGTCCAGGTCTGGCCGCCGCTTGCGCCGTCCTCGGTGACCGTGACGATCATCGGCACGCCGGTGTCGCGGCCGGTCGGCAATGGCCCGCCGACCAGGCGTACGAGTTGCGCCAACCACCAGCCGGCGTCGCTGAAGGCGACCTCGTCGACCACGCCGACATAAACGACACTGTCGCCGTCGGCGACGCGTTTGGAAAAGCGCCGCCAGGTCGCGAGCGGCAGGCGGCCCCAGTCCTCGTCCGACAGGAGCGCACGGAATCGGCGGTCGTCGAGCAGCTTGGTGTGAACGGGAAGAGATGCGCTGGAACCTGATAATCGAGCCGACGTCATCGCACCCTCCCTGGCGCTATTTGACCTTGCCCAGCGGCAGCAGGTTGGCGATCTTCTCGCCAAGCCGCATCAGGGCGACCAGCCGCGGCCGCGGCACCTTCAGCATCTGCATGAACCAGTGGTCGGCGAGCTCGGTGAAGGCGAGCATCTCCTTCAGCCGTTTGCTTGCGACCGGATTGATGGTCGGATCGTCGGCCGCATCGGACACGCAGGCCCTGAGCGCCATGATCGCCGGATCGAGTTCGCGCTCCTTGCGCCGTGCCGCGATCCGGGCCGCGACCTCCCAGATGTCGGTCTCGGCTTCGAAATGATCGCGGCGGTCGCCGAGGATCGGCACGCGACGGATCAGGTTCCAGGCCAGCAGCTCCTTGATCGAGTTGGAGACGTTGGAGCGCGCCATGCCGAGCGTGTCGGCGATGTCCTCGGCGGTCATCGGCGCCTCCGCGAGATAGAGCAGCCCGTGGATCTGGCTGACGGAGCGGTTGACGCCCCACCCGTCGCCCATGTCGCCCCAATGCAGGATGAAGCGCTCGACGGCGGCGGGGAGTTTCTTCTTTCCGGTTATTTCTGTCATGACAGAAATATCTGATGGATGAGATTGAGTGTCAAGTGCTCCCGGCGGCCTCCCCACTGCATACCGGCGGCTGCATTTGCCTAAAAACTTCCCAGAGATCGGGAACCAAGCGCCCCATTCGGCGTTTGCACCGGTCGAGGCAGGGTGGCCGAAATGATTAGAAAGTCCAATCAGCAGAGAGACTTGTTCGAGAGCGAACGCAGTTTCCGGCTGTTGGTCGAAGGAGTTGCCGACTACGCCCTGTACATGCTCGATCCCAAGGGGATCATCACGAGCTGGAACATCGGTGGCGAGCGCATCAAGGGCTATTCGCCCGCGGAGATCGTCGGCCAGCATTTTTCGCGCTTCTACACCGAGACCGACCGGGCCAACGGCAAGCCCGCCCGCGCACTCGGCATCGCCCGCGACAAGGGCCGCTACGAGGAGGAAGGCTGGCGCGTCCGCAAGGACGGCACCTTCTTCTGGGCGAGCGTCGTGATCGACCCGATCTACGAGGACGGCGAGCTCATCGGCTTCGCCAAGATCACGCGCGACATCACCGAGCGACGCAACACGGAGCTCAAGCTCGAGGCGATGCAGAAGCAGCTTGCCGAGTCCCAGAAGTTCGATGCGCTCGGCCAGCTCACCGGCGGCGTCGCTCATGATTTCAACAATCTCCTGATGATCATCAGCGGCAGCCTTCACACCCTGAAGCGGGGCGCCGACGACGATGCCAAGCTCCAGCGCGCGATCTCGGCGATCGAGACTGCGACCAGGCGCGGCGCCGCGCTGACCAACCAGCTCCTCACCTTCGCGCGGCGACAGAG
>NZ_JBFUES010000873.1:0-3168 GCF_056403875.1 Bradyrhizobium sp. P2_E8 | reverse complement strand
CTTCGCGAGCGCTGCCTTTTCAATGACCTCAGCGACTTGCTTCGCATGGACGACGAGCGAGGCATGGCTGCCGGCGACTTCCGTCGTCTGGGCCTTGATCCTGGCCGCGAACGATTTCTGGGCCTCGGGCGCGAGCACCTTGTCCTTGGTGCTGATGACGTAGAACGTCGGCTTGTCGTGCCAGGCTGCAATGTCGACCGGGGCCTCGAACGCGACGTGGTTCAACGGTAGCTGCGAGTTGGCCAGGTGCACGGCGATTTCCGGAGGAAGGTCAGCCGCGACGGCCGACGGAAACACCTTGGGGTCGATGTACAGATTGCCCTTCGCGTCGGGATGGATCGCACTGCCGCCTTCGGTCGGCGGGCCGGCCTTGGCGAGCGATGCCAGGGATTCACCGACCTCGGGTGCGAAGGCGGAGACATAGACCAGCGCCGAGACCTTGGGATCATCGCCGGCTTGCGTGATCACCACGCCGCCCCATGAATGGCCGACAAGAACGGTCTTGCCGTCCTGCTTCGCGAGCGCCTGCTTGGTGGCATCGACGTCGGCGGCGAGTGAGGTGAGCGGATTTTCCACGAGCGTGACGCGGTAGCCTTTCTTCGTGAGAATATCGGCAACGGGCTGCCAGCTCGTCTGGTCCACGAACGCGCCGTGCACGAGCACGATGTTGTGGGCTGCGCCCTTGGGCAGTTCGGCGGAATAAGCGGAGCCGACCAATGTCGTTCCGGCCAGGAGCACGGTGGCGGCTGAGAGGAGGATATTTCGCATTGAAGGTTCCTGTTGGAATGTCGGACGAAATGAGGTCCGGGGGGAATGGACAGGCGTTTCCAGGTCGCGGTTCTTCCGTCCGCCGTTGGCGAAATGGTTGCCGCACGTGATGTCGGCCCGCTGCGGGATGACCTAGTCCGTGGACTTTTCGGACGATAGGGATCAATCGTCCGGATGTTGTGTCCAATCGTCCATCGGATTAGCTTCGGCGGCATGGATATCCTCGCCCAAGTGCTCGATCGCGTTCGTCTCGGTGGGACGTTGCTCTTCCACTTCGAGCTCGGCCATCCCTGGAATCTGGAACTGCCGGCGCGCCCCTATGCCCTGTTTCACTACCTCAGCCGGGGCTCGGCGACCCTCGCGCTCGAACATGGACAGGAAATCCAGATGACCGAGGGCGATTTCGTCGTCATCACGCGCGGCGAGCCCCACGTGTTTTATTCGGATCGCCGGGCCAAGCCTTTGCAGATTGTGGACCTCGATCGATCGTCGGCACGTCTTGGTGTCGTTCGTCACGGCGGCCGTGCAAAGCCGCTCTCGACCATGATCTGCGGCAATTTCACCGTGTCACGGCCCTCGTTCGGCAGCGTGCTCGAGCTACTTCCGCCCGTGCTCCTGCTGAAGCCGACGGCGGACGGTGGCTGGCTCGAAGCCATCCTGCGCCGCATGGTCAGCGAGTCCGCGCTCGAGCGTCCCGGGCAACGCGTCGCGCTTTCACGACTGACGGAAGTGCTCTTTGTCGAGGCGCTCCGAAGCTGGATCGCGTCTCTCAGTCCCGGACAAGGCGGCTGGCTCGGGGCCATATCGGACCCGCATATCGGACCAGCGCTCAAGCTGATCCACGAAAACCCGGAGCGGTCCTGGGCCCTGAGCGATCTCGGTCAGCGAGTGGGGCTCGGCCGCTCGGTATTTTCAGCGCGCKTCACCAGGCTCGTGGGTCAGTCCATGCATCGTTACGTGATCGAACGCCGGATGGCGGAAGCGGCGTTCCTGCTTGAAACCAGCGACGAGCCCATCGCCCGGATTGCGAGCCGGGTCGGTTACGAGACAGCGGCGGCGTTTTCAAAACTGTTCCACCGACATCACGGCCTGTCGCCCGGTCGCTACCGGGCCGCTCAGCGTCTTGATGGAGGCCACGCGCAACCGAACGGTTCGGAAGTGAAAGCATCCGATTGACTCGACCTTGCGCGCCGTCACCTCCACCGACGGCGTGACCGCCGACTTCTACCAGTTCGACATGACGTTCCTGGGCGAGACCGCCACGCGCATCATCAACGAGGTGATCCTTCCGATGCCGCGCTCGAAGTGATCAGAACCATTCGGCCGGATCCGATCCAAGGGGGCGCGCTGGCGTCTCCCAACGCATCGACCAGGGCACCGCTTTCAGCATGTGTCCTTGCCGGCCTTTCGACCCTCACGGGGCCATTTCACGGCGCAGCTTCGAAATTGCTGCTGATGCTCATGCAGGATGCGAAGAAGATCGGGTCGCAACAGGCGTTGAGCCAATGGCTATCACGAGGTCAACCGCTTCCGACATTTGGCCAGCCGCTCTATCCCGAAGGCGATCCGCGCGCGGCGTCCCTTTGGCGCAATTCCGACCGAGCGACATGTTCGCGGAGATCTGCTCAGTCGCCGAGGCGATGACCGGAGAACTGCCCAACATCGATTTTGCACTTGCCGCGCTTGCGGACGCTTATGCTCTCCCGGCTGACTCGCCTTTCATCATTTTTGCACTTGGCCGCGTCGTCGGTTGGATCGCGCATAGTCTTGAGCAGATTGAGACAGGACGATTGATCCGCCCCAGAGCGCAGTATATCGGACCGAAGCTAAAGAAGTAGCGCAAGCTACGGCTTGATCGCAGCCGATGTGTCCTCTGGCGATAGTGCTCGTCTCACCAGATGAACGGAATCAGGCGCCGGCGCACACGGCGCGCGTAGTCGTCATAGCCCTCGAGGCCCGCGCGCAGCGTCTGCTCCTCGACGCCGATCCGGATGCCAAACAGGAGGGCGAGGATGGGGACCGTCGCAAGTCCCCACCACGAGCCGAGCACGAGCGATGTCCCGGCGATGTAGAAGAGCGTGCCGAAATACATGGGATGGCGGACGATGGCATAKGGGCCTGTTGTGATGACCRCCTGCCCGCGGTCCCTTTGCAGTTTCACGACCGGCGCCGCGAAGCTGTTCGTGCGCATGGTCCAGTAGATGAACAACATCGCCGCCAGGAGGAGCCCGCAGCCAGCCCACTGCACGGAAGATGGCATTGCCGACCAGCGCCAGCGCGCCGCATCTGCCGCCATGAAGCCCATTCCTCCAAATATGAGGAGCAGGATTGGGATGAGAATCAGCTTGTCCGCGAGCGGCTGATCTTTCTGTACGGGCGGCTTGAGGCGCTCTCTGAGCA
>NZ_JBFUES010000872.1:0-3178 GCF_056403875.1 Bradyrhizobium sp. P2_E8 | reverse complement strand
CGTGGTGAGGGGCGCCTCGCCGGAGAAGGTGGTGCTGAAGGGCGCGGCCGGCCTGCTGCCTGACTTCATCGATGCGGCGAAGGATCTGGTGCGGCTTGGCGCGGAAGCCATCACCACCAATTGCGGTTTCCTCTCGTTGTTTCAGAGGGAGATCGCGGCGGCCGTCGGCGTGCCGGTTGCGACCTCATCGCTGATGCAGGTGCCGTGGGTGCAGGCGACCTTGCCGCCCGGCAAGCGCGTCGGCCTCGTCACGGTGTCGGGCTCGACCCTGACGCCGGCCCATCTCGAAGGCGCCGGCGTGCCGCTCGACACGCCGCTGGTCGGCACTGAGCATGGCAAGGAATTCTTCCGCGTCCTGATCAAGGCCGAGAAGGACGACATGGACGTCGGCTTGGCCGAGCGCGACGTCGTCGAGGCGGGCAAGCAGCTCGTCGCAAAGAACCCCGACGTCGGCGCCATCGTGCTCGAGTGCACCAACATGCCGCCCTACGCGGCAGCCTTGCAGGCCGAGGTCGGGCTGCCGGTCTACGATATCTATTCCATGATCACCTGGTTTCATGCTGGACTGCGCCCGCGCGTCTTTGCCTGATTCCAGGTGTCGCAAAGCTCTGAACAAGCTCTGCCAAGCTGTCCTTTGCATTGCAATCATCTTCACGGCCCCGGTATATTGGGCTGTGTTCGGGCATGAATGCAGCTTATGAAGAGCAACGTGGAACTGGCTTCCGATAGCATCGTCGATCGCGTCTATGAACAGCTCAAGGCGATGGCCGTGAGCTACGAGTTCAAGCCGGGCGAACGACTCAACGAAGGCGAGCTGGCAAAACGTCTCGGCGTCAGCCGCACGCCGCTGCGCGAGGCGCTCAACCGTCTCAACACCGAAGGCTTCCTGCGCTTCACGCCGGGCAAGGGCTTCTTCTGCCGCGAGCTCGACGCGCACGAGATCTTCGATCTCTACGAGCTGCGCAAGTCGATCGAGGTCGCCTCGGTCCGTCTCGCTGTCAAGCGTGCCAAGGACGAGGACATCGACGCGCTCTTGAAATTTCTCGAAGCGACCGGTCCCGATCCCGGCGAGCGCTCCTCGGTCGAGCTGGTCGAGCTCGATGAGACCTTTCACGAGCGGCTGATGGCGATGTCGAACAACGCCGAGATGCTGCGCGTGCTGCGCAACGTCAACGCCCGCATCCGCTTCGTGCGCTGGATCGACATGGACCGCGTCAACCGCTCCAACACGCAGGCCGAGCACCGCGCCGTCGTCGAAGGATTGAAGGCGCGCAATGAGGAGGCTTGCGTCTCCGTGCTGGAAAAGCACATCGACCGCCGCCTCGACCGCATCACGTCCGCGATCAAGGAAGGCTACGCGCAGATCTACATGCCGGCCGCGAGGTCGGCGGCGAACTAGATTATCAGCCTGAGCGACGGTGCTTCTTCCCTTCGCCCCTTGTGGGAGAAGGTGGCGCGAAGCGCCGGATGAGGGGTATCTCTCCGCAAATATAACTGCGCGTGAGTGCTCTGAGACAGACCCCTCACCCAAGCGAGCTCGTGTCGACCTGCGGTGATACCCTCTCCCACAAGGGGAGAGGGCGCGGCGATGCGCACTGCGCGTCTGGCTCCGCAGGGACCGCGAAAAGTCAGCTATACAATCCCTCGATACCAGATCGTGCCAGACGGTCAGAGCCCTCGCGCGCGAACATCGCTAACGTCCTTCCGAATCTCACGGAGACCTCGCGGTGCACAGCCCTCAACCCAATCTTGAAACGCGCTCGAGCGACGACTGGCCGAGCGAGCTCTATCGCGTCCTGAAGGCCGCTGACGTCAGGCAGATGTCCTATGTGCCGGATGCCGGCCACAGCCAGCTCATTCGGCTGTTCTCGGCCGACCGCGACGTCACCACCAACGTGCTGACGACCGAAGAGGAGGGCATCGCCATTGCCGCGGGCGCCTGGCTCGGCGGCCAGCGCAGCGTGCTGCTGATGCAGTCGAGCGGGGTCGGCAATTGCATCAACATGCTCTCGCTCTCGGCGATCGGCCGCTTTCCCCTCTTGATGCTGGTGACGATGCGCGGCGAATGGGCCGAGTTCAATCCCTGGCAGGTGCCGATGAGCCGGGCGACGCAGCCGTCGCTGGAGGCGATCGGCCTGAAGGTGATGCGCGCAGAGACGCCGGAAGATCTGGTCGAGACGGTCGAATCGGCCGCAGCGCTCGCCTATGAATCCGACCAGCAGATCGCAGTGCTGATCGGGCAGCGCCTGATCGGCAAGAAGAAGTGGTGATGTCAATGCAAGCTCAACTCGATCGTCGCGCCGCTGTCGCCGCGCTCCTGAAGGACCGCAACGACACGCTGGTCGTCTCCGGTCTCGGCTCGCCCACCTACGACCTCCATTCCGTGGGGGATCACGATGGCAATTTTTATCTCTGGGGCGCGATGGGCGGCGCCGCGCTGATCGGGCTTGGACTGGCGCAGGCGCAGCCCGGCAAGCGCGTCCTCGCCTTGACCGGGGACGGCGAGCAATTGATGGGTCTCGGCGGCCTCGCCACCATCGGCGTTGCGCGTCCGCGCAATCTCGACATCGTGGTGATCGACAATCAGCATTTCGGCGAGACCGGGATGCAGGCGAGCCATACCGGGCGCGGCGTCGATCTCATCGCGATTGCCACCGCCTGCGGCTTTGCCGCGACCGGAATCGCGCGGACGATCGCCGAGGTGGAACGTCTCGCAGCGCAGATCGCCGCCCCGGGCGAGGGGCCGCGACTCTTCGTCATCAAGGTTCTGGCGGAAAATCCGCCGCGCTCGCTGCCCTCGCGCGATGCCGTCTTTATCAAGAACCGGTTCCGTGCTCATCTCGGATTTGCAGCGGCCTGAGCCGGGTATTCACCCGGCGATAGCCTGCTGTCTAAGCAGCTATTCTGGAGTGAGACTATGAAACTATCCGGCAAGGTCGCCGCCATCACCGGCGCGGCGCGCGGCATCGGCAAGGCCTGCGCAAAGAGATTCCTGGACGACGGCGTCAAGGTCGTCATCTCGGACGTCGATGCCGAGGGCCTCGCCGCGACGGCTGCCGAGCTTGGGCGGCCGGATGCCTTGCGCACCGTCCCCRGCAACGTCGCCAAGCGTGCCGACGTCGACCAGCTCGTTGCGACCGCCGTGAAAGAGTTCGGCCGGCTCGACATCATGGTCAAC
>NZ_JBFUES010000871.1:0-3180 GCF_056403875.1 Bradyrhizobium sp. P2_E8 | reverse complement strand
GTGTGGAACCGCTCGATCGGATAGCGCGTGCCACAGACCACGAGAACGACGAACAGGAACAGCCCCTGCAACGCCCACAGCGACGGCAGATCCGTCCCCATCACAAGCGACGTCAGCACCGGCAGCACGATCGTGCCGATCGCAACGTAGAAGAGAAGTCGCAGGCCCGGACTCATTGTCGCGAAGTCGGCCGGAACCTGCTTCAGCCGCGTGCCGGCGATGAGCATCCAGAGCACGGCCGACACGCTCATGGCCGCAGCCAGCCCCAGCAGGAAATTCTTCGCCTCGCCGAGCGAGCTCACGGCGCTGCCGTTGGCGTGAGCCAGCGCATAGGTGAAGGTCGACGCGCCCGTCGTCGCAAGCCAGTAGAGGTGCGGCGACAGCGCCGCGAGCCCGACGGCGACCGAGATCCAGGGCGAAGCGGAGGTGAAATAGGCGCGCCGCGCCGGATGCGCCAGTGCGGCAAAGGCGAAGCTTGCGACGAGAAAGATCGAATAATACTTGCCGACCATCGCGAGCGCCGTGGTGCATCCCACCGCGACCGCCCACAGCACGCCGCGCGTCTCGAACGCGCGCAGGAAGCACCAGGTCGCCAGCGGCCAGGTCGCGAGCAGCACCGCATTGGCGTTGAAGCGCTGGGCGTGGAACTGATAGGCCGGCGTCAGCATCAATAGCAGCAGCACCAGGATGCGCTTGTGCCCGGTCACGAACTGCCGCGAGATCAGATCGACGAAGACCAGCGCAAGCCCGGCATTGGCCATCGCCATCAGTTGCAGCGACCAGTCGCTGAGCGGAAAGACGAAGGTCCATGCCGCCGCAACCCACCCCATCAACGGCGGATGCTTGTGATAGCCGAAGGCAAAGTTCCGCCCCAGCGTCCAGGCCTCGAGCGTATCAGGGTGCAGGCCGCTGCCGGCATAGGCGATGGCCAGATAGAGCGTCCAGATCGCAACGAAGCAGGCGATGAGAAGCGGCACGGCCCAGCCCGCCTCGACGCCGTCGAGCCAGCGCAGGAAAGGCCGGCGCCAACGCGCCGGCGCGCGATCTGACCGTTCGGCCATCGCCTGGAATGCAAAATCGAACGGCACAGGAATCAAATGGGACAAGGAAAGTGATGCGCGAGGACGACACATCTATTTCAGGTTGGAAACAAATAGCAATGATTGAGAATTGGAAGCGCTAAAAGTTCCACGGCCTTCCCAAGGTGGCGCCGAGCTGAAACGACAACGGCGCCGCTGATGACAGCGGCGCCGCGTGATGATCCGGATGAAAGGCGGAAGGACGCGCCCGCCTACTCCGACTTGTCGACGTTCCAGAACAGGGGCGTTGCGGGGCCATCGAGCACACCGCTCAGCGATTTGCGCCAGCCGCTCGGCAGCAGATACTGCCCCAGCGGAACGTAGATCACCTGCTCATAGGCTTCCTTCTGGATGTCGGCGGCGATCTTCTTCTGCTCGTCGATCGACGGCGCGCGGACGAAAGCATCCTTGAGCTGCTCGATCTTGGCGTCTTCCGCCCAGCCGAACCAGCCCTTCTTGCCCTGGCCGCCGATCGAGAGATTGGCGATCGGGTTGGAGACGTCGGCCGCGACCCAGTTGGTGAAGAACATGTTCCAGCCGCCTTCCTTCGGCGGCTTCTGGCTGGCGCGGCGGCTCACCACCGTCTGCCAGTCGGTCGCCTGCAGGTCGACCTTGAAGCCGGCTTCGCGCAGCAGCTGGGCGGCCACGATCGGCTGCGCCTTGAGCGTCGTGACGTCGCCAGGCGCCATGACCACGACCGGGGTGCCGTCATAGCCGGACTCGGCGAGCGCCTTCTTGGCTTCCGCCATGCCGTTGCCCTTCACCAGGGTTTCGGCGCCGACGTCGGTCGCCAGCGGCGTATCGCAGACGAAGAACGCGCCGCAGATCTTCTGGTACTTGGCGTTGCCGACGAGCGCGTCGAGAACGTCCTTCTGGTTCATCGCCAGCAGGGCGGCACGGCGCACCTTCACATTGTCGAACGGCGGATACAGGAAGTTCATCCGGCCGAGGGTCTGGAAACCGAACTTGTTCGAGACCTCGATCGTGAGCTCCTTGTTCGCTTCCAGCACCGGCAGCATGTCGAACGGCAGGTTCTCCACGAAGTCGATGTCGCCCGACTGCAGCGCGTTCACCGCGGTCTGCGAGTCCGGCATCGTGATCCACTCGACGCGGTCGACCTTCACCACCTTGCCGCCGGAGGTCCAGCTCGCCGGCTCCTTGCGCGGCACGTAATCGGTGTTCTTGACGTAGACGGCCTTCACGCCGGGCTGGAATTCCGACTGCACGAACTTGAAGGGGCCCGAGCCGATCTGCTCGGGGATCTGCTTGTCCGCCGGCGTCTCGGCGAGGCGCTTCGGCATCATGAAGGCGACGCGCGAGGACGGCTTGCCGATGGAGTCGAGCACGAGGCCGTAGGGCTCCTTCAGCTTCAACGTGATGGTCTTGGCGTCGGTCGCCTCGATGCTCGCGGTGAAGTCCAGGAGCTTCTGGCCCATGCCGTCGACCGCGGCCCAGCGCTTCAGCGAGGCAACGCAGTCTTCCGCGGTCACCGGCGCGCCGTCATGCCACTTCAGGCCGTCGCGCAGCGTGAAGGTGTAGGTGAGCTTGTCGTCGGAGATCTTCCAGTCCGCCATCTGCGGCTGGATCTTGAAGTTCGAATCGGTGGCCACCAGCGTGTCGTAGACCATGTAGCCGTGGTCGCGCGTGATGTAGGCTGTGGTGAAGATCGGATCGATGATGCGCAGGTCGGAATGCATCACCGCAGTGAGGGTCTTGCCGGCTGCGAGCACTGGCGAGGCCAGCGCGGTCGAGAGCGCGACGACCGACAGCGCGAGTTTGGAGGCGAACGCGCGAGGCCCCCGGCGCATGAAGTGGAACATAAAAAGTTTCTCCTGACGTGAAACTGTTCAAAGGCAGGTTATTGGTTGGGCATTCGGATCGTTCTTTGGGCGAACTAACCCCATGCAATGCCTTTGTCTTTTCGAGACTTGCAGACAGTGCCGAGCGCGTCAATCCGGTTTCGCTGCAGGCCCAGGCGGCGCGCGCACGGGCTCCCCAAAGATCGGTTTGGCTCTACAACGCTCGCCGCGTGTCCTGCCCCGCGCCGATGCAATGCGCGTACCAACTTTCGAAGCTTGAGAGACATTACGATGAATCCCGC
>NZ_JBFUES010000870.1:0-4257 GCF_056403875.1 Bradyrhizobium sp. P2_E8 | reverse complement strand
GTTTACGACGGTCTTGGTGCTCTATTTTCTTTTGGTCGCGGGCAACATATTCCTCCGACGCGTCGTTGAAATCCTGCCGACCTTCAGCAACAAGCGACAAGCCGTCGATATCTCTCAGCAGATCCAAGAGGACATATCAGGATATCTCCTGACCATCACGGCCATGAACGCGGCTGTGGGTATCGCGACGGCGGCTGCGATGTATCTTTGCGGCCTGGGAGACCCTTTGTTGTGGGGCGCCACCGCCTTCCTGCTCAACTATATTCCGATTTTGGGGCCGCTTTTCGGGGTCTGCATCTTCGTGCTGGTCGGAATGCTGAGCTTCGAGAGCTTGTGGTGGTCCTTGCTGCCGCCGGTGCTCTACCTCGGCATTCATCTCGTTGAGGGCGAAACACTAACGCCCATGTTGCTTGCGCGGCGCTTCACGTTGAACCCGGTGCTGATTATCCTGTCGCTGGTGTTCTGGTTCTGGATGTGGGGCGTGCTTGGTGCGATCTTGGCTGTGCCGATGCTGGCTATTCTGAAGATCATCTGTGACAGGTTGCGCCCACTAAAGGCGCTGGGGCATTTCCTCGAAGGGGAATAGTGACGTCGGCCAACGATTTCACGCACCTTTTTGGTGCGCCGGATCTCGACCTCGCATCCCTGGCGGAACGAGCACCGTCGGCGCGACTTGGTGAGGGGCGACCGGATGCATATGCCCCCCAAGCATCCGATGAAATGACGGCCTCAGCACGCCCCCACGCCCTGGGGTCGTTCCTTGGGACCGCCCTGCTAATCGCGCTCTCTCAGCAGGGGCTTCTCATGCAAAACCGCGCTCAACAGCGAATTGTGGACCTCGATGTGCCCATTATAGCTGATGAGGCCCAGCCTGCGAAACTTGTTCATGAAATAGCTCACGCGGGATCGCGTCGTCCCGATCATCTCGGCCAATGTCTCCTGACTGATATTCGCGCTGATCGGCTGCGGACTGCCCTCCTTGCCAAAATTCGCGAGCAGCAACAACAGTCGAGCAAGCCGCCGCTCGCTCGAATTGAAGAGCTGGTCGATCAGGTCCTCCTCAATCCGACCGTTCCGGGTCAGAAGATAGGACATGAAGAGCTGTGAAAATTTCGGTTCGTCGCGAATAGCCGCCATCATCGCGTCTTTGGTGATTGACGTGATAACGCAATCTTCCATGGCTGTTGTTGTCGCGATGCGTAATGGATGACCATTCATGCATCCTTCGCCAAAGAATTGGCCGGGCTCCAGAATTGCGACGACCGCTTCCTTGCCCTGCTCAGACACGACCGTTAGCTTGACCCTGCCTTTTTGAATGTAAAACACCGAGTCTGCGACGTCGCCTTGCTCGAACACGTGCCGGTTTTTCGGAAGCTCGAGAAACGTTTTCCCTGCGCCCACTTTGGCGAGGAATTTTTGGGGGTCAAAGACGTCCTTGATTGGCTTTGCCACGGAAGCCTCCTTTGACTCGCAAACCTGCCCGATCTCGGTTAACTGCCAAGCGCCCGGGCACGAGCTGTTTTAGCCAGCTAATCACTTGCGGGGCTTGCTCCGTTCTCAGACATTACCTGCTGATTATCAGCAGTTCTACGGAAAAAAGCCCGACTTCTTTGAGCGCGTCAGTTCGCTGGCCGCCGGCGACAGAATGCTCGCCTCAGATCGGCGGAGCGAGGCAATGCGCGTCTTATGGGAGTGGCTCGCCGTCAGCCTGTCGCCTTCGGCGCACCGTTGGCTGTTTCGGTATCAGCCATTTCTTCATGTCTGCGGCGAAGCGAAGTTGCGGCGCGCTTCTGATGGCTTTGCATCGCATCAAGCCGGGCGGCAACTTCTCTGCCTGTGCCAAAGCCTCAGATGCCCGGGCAGCCCAATCGTTACGATCGAGATGATTGGGCGGTGATTCTGTCATGTCATCCTTGTTACTTTGGGTCTCAAGCCGCTGCGTCGTGAATCGGGATGAGACGGARGCACGATCGAACTCTCCGGTGTTCACGGATGCCGATGATCGTGGGGTGATGCGGCAGTATGCTGGTTCGGCAGCCCAGCCCCCTGGTCAATATTGCTCACTCTTGTGCCATCTTATTTGTACGCCGGGGCCTCGTTATTCGAACCTTTGATCCCCATATTTAGGCAAGTTCGACCATCGAGGATGGTCGGAGATGGGCCGAGACTTTCAAACGAAAGGGCCCGGCATGTTTAAATCTCAGCAGTATCGTGCAAAAGCAGCCGAGTACGACGAACTGATTAAGCGTTCGACCGACCCGGATGAGGTCCATAGATTTCAAAAGCTGCAGCACCGATTTGCCTCGCTCGCCGATAACGAGCAGGGACTGGCGGACGAGTATGACAATGCTGTGCAGGTGGCGGAACAGGACCGATCGCACGGCGTAGCCCTTACGGCCGAAGAAGAGCTTATTCTGCGGTGTCTTGGCGCAGCCATCATCATGCAATGGAATGCTCTGCCGACGACGCTGCAACGGGAGATCTTCGACACCGCCGGGTCGATTGGCAAGTTACTGGAGACAGCGGCGCTCCGCGGCCAAATCGCCCGATTTCTTCACAACCACAAGGATGATGCCGGTCGCGGCAAATTGCCGTTAACAGAAGACATGCCTACCGATGCGAGATCGCGCACTTTGGCTCTGTCACGGTGGGACAACGAGGGAGGCGCAGTCCGCGATGGTCTGCCGATGTAAATAAACGCCGATAACAGGAGAACTCCCATGTCAGCCGGCATATCATAGGATGACCTGAAATTTGCGGCACGAGAGTGCCGCGAGAGATGCTGGCCGAGGCCGTCCGCAACATCCAACACGAGACAAAGCGCCCGCCGAGAGTGATCGCGGGCGAAGGCCTTCCTACCTGAGTCCAATACCTGAGCCCAAAGAATTAAACGCCCGCCATGCGGGCGTCACTCTGCACGATATTGGTTCCTGCCAAGGGAACGACGCGCGCCCCGCCGCATTATCAATCATCGCGATAAACGCGATCTGAGGGATAACCCATCATGAAACGGTTTCTATTAATCGGAGTTGCAGCTTGCAGTTTTGCGCTCGTTCCAATTCTGTCTGCATCGGCAATGCCGAGCGCAAATCCGAATGCACTTGTCGGCACCGACACCTCGATCATCCAGGTGCACGGCTGGGGCCATCACGGAGGCCGAGGTCATCACTACGGATGGGGTCGAGGCCATCACTACGGGTGGGCCCACCATCGTCGTTGGTGAAGCATCACTGGCGAATGATGATGATTCTCGTGGAAGCCGCCAGTCTGGCGGCTTCGTTTTTTGCGACAGTTCGCATCGGAGGCACCGATTGGCCGGACGACAAGCATCAACGTGGCTCAACTGGCCGGTCAGCGACTAACAAGCTCAGCTAGGTCTTACCTGGCACCCGTCCGGCCTCGATAGCAGCGACAAGCTCGGGCGCGAGGTGCGCGGACAAACGCTGAATGATGTTGAGCAACTGCAGGATTTCTTGCTCACGCAGGGCGTCAATCTTGTTGTGTAGCAATTCGATCTCTAGTTCAGCCTTCACGTTTATCCGGTAATCGTGTTCGGCGTGCCTGCGGTCAATCTCCGATTGCCGGTTCTGGCTCATCATGATGATGGGTGCTGCGTAGGCTGCTTGGAAAGAAAGCACCAGGTTGAGCAAGATAAAGGGATAAGGGTCCCAGTGGTTGATGAATGCAATCATGTTCAGAATGATCCAAATGCCGAGTAAGACGCTTTGGATGATGATGAAGCGCCAGGAACCAACTGTTTCAGCGACCCGGTCGGCAAGCATCGCGCCCGGCGTCAGTGCGAGCTTGGGGACATTGCGGGCTGGCTTTTGCGACCGAAGGTCTCGCAATCGCTCTTGGTCTTCCTGGCTTAAATGCACTTTGTGGCTTTGCTCGTCGGTCATTCGTCGCATCCACAGTTAAGAGAGGTCTTCCACACATAGAGGTTGCGCATCGCGTTTTGAACTAAGCTCGGCTCGGTCTAATTCCCGCTCTGTTCGAAATAAGTCGTGAATGATCTTGCAGAATTCCTGTTTCGTTAAAGTTTCGTGCGTGAGCAATTTTGACCATAAGCTCGCCTTGCGCTGTGACATAGTAGTTTAGTGGTTCTCGGCATCTTTCGGTGACTGAGAGTGTTGTGCTCACGCCTGATCTTGGGGGCGGGCATCATGCCCGAAATTCAGCCCAGCCAACTTCAGCCTGTCAAGTTGAGGTGCTGCTTCCAAACGAGCGCGGCAGACTCGCCTTAAAGCCATGAGT
>NZ_JBFUES010000869.1:0-3183 GCF_056403875.1 Bradyrhizobium sp. P2_E8 | reverse complement strand
CCACCGAGATCAGCAGCGGTCCGAGGATGACGAGCAGGAAAAAGCTCTTCCAGCGTCCGCTCATGCGGTTGAGGATGTAGGCCTCGGGCGCGCCTAGCAGGGCGGTGAGGAGAGTCGTCAGGATCGCGATGCGAAACGTCCGCCAGAACATTTCGGCGTAATAGGGATCGGTCGCGATCTCGTGCCAGTTCTTGAGGATGAAGACCGGCTCGATGCCCTTGTACTGACCCCAATCGTGGAACGACAGCATCACGGTCATCGCCAGCGGAATCAGCAGCACGCCGACGAACAGCATCAAGGCGGGGGCGGAGAGTACCCATGGCGCGCGTGCGATGCGCRCATCGGCGGCCCCCGGCGGAGCCGTGTCCGCGACCGCGCTCATGCGGCGGCTCCGCGAACGCTCATGTCCTCAGGCCGCCAGGCGAGACGAACGGCCTCGCCTTCGGCCGGCTGCGCCTTGCCGTCATTCTGGCGGATCACGATCGCCGGGCCGCATTCGCTGTCGCACTGGAACAGCCAGTGATTGCCCTGGAAGATGCGCGTGACGATCTTTGCGCCGAGGCCGGCGTCGCCAAAACCGATTCTTTCAGGGCGAATGCTGACGGTGACGGGACCACTGAGGCCCGCCGGCGCCGGCGCGCTCCAGGAGCCCGCCACCACGCGCGCTGGCGTCGCGGTCCGGTCGATCGTCGCCGCAAAGTCGTTGGTCTTGCCGAGGAATTGCGAGACGAAGGCCGAGGCCGGCCGCTCATAGGTCTCCTGCGGCGTRCCGATCTGCTCGATCTTGCCCTGGCTCATCACCACGATGCGGTCGGACAGCGACATCGCCTCGTTCTGGTCGTGCGTGACCAGGATCGTGGTGGTGCCGATGGTGCGCTGGATCTGGCGCAGCTCGATCTGCATCTCCTCGCGCAGTTTTGCATCGAGGTTCGACAGCGGCTCATCGAGCAGCAGCACGCTCGGCTTGATCACCAGCGCACGCGCCAGCGCCACACGCTGTTGCTGGCCGCCGGACATGCGGCGCGGATGACGATCCTCGTAGCCGGCAAGGCCGACCATCGCGAGCGCGGCACGGACGCGCTCGGCCCTTTCAGCGCGCGGCACCTTGCGCATCTCGAGGCCGAAGGCGWCGTTCTCCGCCGCCGTCATGTGCGGAAACAGCGCGTAGCTCTGGAACACGATGCCGAGGCCGCGCTTGGCCGGATGGATCGCGGTCAGGTCCTTGCCCTCCAGCCGGATCGCGCCGCGCGTGGGATCGAGGAAGCCCGCGATCATCTGCAGGGTCGTGGTCTTGCCGCAGCCGGACGGGCCGAGGAAGGAGATGAACTCCCCCTTCCCCACCGACAGGCTGAAGTCATCGACCACAGTCTGCACTCCGAACTGCTTGGCGACCCGATCGAGCTCGAGATAGGCCATGACGCTGTCTCCGCCGCGAACGATCAGCGTTCGACCTCGCGATTCCAGCGCTTGGTCCACTCCTCGCGCTTCTCGTTGATCACCGTCCAGTCCGGATTGTAGAGCTTTGCCGCGCGCTCGCCGATCGGCGCCATCTTGCCGAGCTCCGGCGGGATCACCAGCGATTTCAGCACCGGGCCATAGCCGTAATCCTTGAGCATCACGAGCTGGATCTTGGGATCGAGCAGCATCTTGACGAAGCTGGACGCGAGCGGCGAGGCGTTCGGCTTGGTGATCGGGCAGGCGGTCGTCAGCAGCGTCGCCGCGCCCTCCTTCGGATAGACGAAGTCGACGGGGAAGCCGGTGTTGGCGAAGCTCTGCACGCGGCCGGTGCCCCACACCGCGATCACGGCCTGACCGGACTGGAACAGTTCGGTCATCTTGCCCGGCGACGGCTCATAGGCGAGCACGTTCGGATTGATCTGCTCCTTGAAGATCTTGAAGCCGGAATCGACGTTGGTCTCGCCGCCGCCGTTCATCTTCGACAGCATCACCAGCGCTTCGAGGCCGTAGGTGTTGTTGATCGGCGGGATCACGAGCTGCTTGGCGTATTTCGTGTCCTTCAGGTCGTTCCACGAGGTCGGCGGCGCCCAGCCTTTCTCCGCAAACACCTTGGTGTTGTACATCAGGCCGGTCGCGACGATGCCGATCGCAACGGCGCGATCGTCCTTGAAGCGGGCGGTGTCGTAGAGATCGGCCGGCAGGCCGTCGAGCTTGCCACAGAAGCCGAGCTGGATCGCCTGGTACATCGGGCCGTCGTCGACGATGGCGACGTCGATCTGCTGGTTGCCCTTCTGCGCCTGGAGCTTGGCCAGCGTGTCGGTGGAGTTGCCGGCGACATATTCGACCTTGACGCCGTTCTCCTTCTCGAAGGCCGGGATCACCTCGTCGCGGATGGTCTTCTCGAACGAGCCGCCGTAACCGGCGATATAGAGCGTTTTCTGCTGGGCCGAGGCGGCCGAAATGCCGGCGGCGAGCGCGGCGATGCTGACCGCTGTCAGAAGGCGAAGAGTCTTCATGTGGTCCGATCTCCATACCGGAATGAGGTGACGTGCCGACAAATCTCCGGCCGAAGCGCCTTCCGCATTTCCTTCCGCGCAAATCCTCCCCGATCAGGGCTCCGGCCCCTGTTCGGCGGATTTTGGCGCGATCTGGAGGGTTGAACCCCTCCAATCTGCCGAAAAAGCGGGCTGTCTCCAGTCCTGATGAAAAAGATCGCAAACCCGAGCTTCCATCGTCCAATGAATAATGGCACCCTCTGCATGCCCAAATGTTATGAATGGAATCCTGGATGGTACGGATCAATTCGCGGCAGGTGGAGGCCTTCCGCGCGACGATGCTGACCGGCAGCGTGACCGAGGCGGCGGCGCTGATGACCGTGACGCAGCCGGCGGTCAGCCGGTTGCTGCGCGACCTCCAGGCGCTGTTGAAGATGGAGTTGTTCGAACGGCGGGGCACCGGCCTCGTGCCGACCGCCGCGGCGATGGCGCTCTATACCGAAGTGGAGCGCTCCTTCGTCGGACTCGAACGCATCACCGCAGCGGCGGAAGAAATCCGCGGCCGCCGCACCGGCTCATTGCGAATTGCAGCACTGCCAGCGCTGTCGAACGGCTATCTGCCACGGCTTACCGGTCACTTTCTGAAGGAGCGGCCGAACCTCAACCTTGCCTTCTTCGGCGTAATCTCGCCGATCGTGGTCGACTGGGTGCTGAACAATCAGTGCGACGT
>NZ_JBFUES010000868.1:0-3190 GCF_056403875.1 Bradyrhizobium sp. P2_E8 | reverse complement strand
GCTCGTTCCTCGCCAATTTCGACAGCCGTCTCACCACGGTCGGACTGCCCGACCTGCGCGGCGCGTTCTCGCTCGGCTTCGACGAAGGCGCCTGGCTCTCCACCGCCGGTATCGGCTCGCAGATCTTCATCGCGCCCGCGGTGGCGTGGCTCGCGACGGTGTTCGGGCTCAGGCGCGTGCTCGGGATCCCCAGCCTCGTCTATGCCGCGGTCTCGCTGATCATCCCCTTCGTGCACGACTATCCGACGCTGCTCGGGCTCAGCGTCGTGCATGGCCTGCTGCTCGGCACCTTCGTGCCGGCGACGCTGATGATCGTGTTCCGCAACCTGCCGATCCGCTGGTGGCTGCCTGCGATCTCGATCTATTCGATCCGCGTCGGCTTTGCGTTGGACACCTCGAGCTCGCTGGTCGGCTTCTATGTCGACCATCTCGGCTGGCAATGGCTGTACTGGCAAGGTGTCGTGATCGCGCCGCTGATGGGCCTGATGGTCTATCTGGGGACGCCGAACGAGCCGGTGAACCGCGCGCTGCTGCGCGAGGCCGATTGGGGCGGCATGCTGCTGCTCGGCGCCTCGGTCTCGATGATCTATGCCGGGCTCGACCAGGGCAATCGCCTGGATTGGCTCGGCTCGGGTACGGTGATGGCACTGCTGGTCGGCGGCGGCGTGCTGTTCGTCGCTTTCCTCGTCAACGAGTCGCTGGTGCGACAGCCCTGGGCGCATGTGAACGTGCTGTTCTCGCGGAACATCGGCCTGTCGCTGGTGGTGATCCTGCTCTACACGCTGACCTCGCTCTCCAATTCGTCGCTGGTGCCGAACTTCCTCGGCAATATCGGACTGCTCCGGCCGGAGCAGAGCGGGCTGCTGCTGCTCGTCTACGGCGCGCTGCCGATGTTCGTGCTGGTGCCGATCTCGATCTGGCTGCTGCGCCATTTCGATGCGCGCGCGGTGACGGTGGTGGGATTCACCTGTTTCGCAGCCGCCAATCTCTGGGGCACCCAGCTCACCCATGACTGGGCGCGCGAGGATTTCATCGGCATCGTGCTGCTGCAGGCGATCGGTCAATCGACGACGCTGCTGCCGATCATCATCATGGCGCTCTCGAACTCCGATCCGAGCCGCGCCACGTCGTTCGCCGCCTATATCCAGATCATGCGGCTCGGCGGCGCCGAGATCGGCGTGGCGCTGATGGGGACCTGGCTGCGCGTCCGCGAGCAGGTCCATTCCTTCTATCTCGGTCAGAACCTCGGCGTCGGCGATGCCGACGTGGTACGGATTCTGAAGCAGCTCGCCGACCATTTCGCCGCCCATGGCACAGGATCGGCGCAGGCGCGCGCGGTGGGAACGCTCGCAAGCTTGGTCCAGCGCGAGGCCAATGTGCTCGCCTATATCGACGGCTTCTGGCTCTGCTTCTGGCTGGCGATGGCCGCGCTTGGCATCGTCGCGCTGATCACCCGCGCCCCGCCCGGCCCGTTCACGCCGGCGCCATTCGGCTTCGCCAGGATGCTGCTGCGCAAATGCGGGGTACCGGTGACGTAGTCACCGTCACCGCATCTGCCGCGCCGGCTCGATCAGCTCGGGGCGCGGGCCCGACAGCCGCTTGTGCATGTGGACCATGAAGGCCATGCCGAAGATCGGCGTCGCCAGGTTGACGATCGGGATCGAGACGAAGGCTGCGATGATCAGGCCGGCGGCGAAGATGGTGGCGGCATTGTCGCGCCGCATCGCCTTGGCTTCCTCCGGCGAGCGGAAGCGCATCGCAGCGAGCTCGAAATATTCGCGTCCCAGCAGCCAGGCCGTAGCGAGGAAGAAGATCAGGAAACCGGCGCCGGCCAGCAACACGAAGGGCAGCGCGATCAGATAGACCAGGATGGTCAGCAACGCGGTCTTGACGCCCTCGTAGATCGCCTGGCTGAAAGGCAGCGCCACGCCCGGCCGTTCGGCGGGATAGTGTTCGCGCTCGACATGGTCGGCGACGTCGTCGACGAACAGGCTCGCCACCACCGACGTGATCGCCGGCATCAGGAACACCGCCCCGAATACGACGCCCAGGCCCGCCGCGATCGAGACGATCCAGGCCAGGACCTCGAGCGACGTGTGCCAGCCGGGACCGAGCAGGCCCTCAAGCCAGACTTCGCCATAGGTCGCAAACCAGCTGAGCAGCCGCTGCAACCCGATCGCGAGCACGGTGATCAGCACGAGCGCAAGCCCGATCGATCGCCACAGGATCGAGCGCATCGGCGGCGAGATCATTTGCGACAGCGCCTTCACGGCGGCATCCAGCATGGGGAACCCTCTCACGAAACCACCCGCGAGAGGTAGACATGCCGGATCGCTTCGGCAAGTCCTCGCAATGACGGCCGAGCTACACCGCATCCAGCGGCTTGCCGCGCACGTTCGGACCGAACAGCGCCATCGCGATCTCTCCCGGCGCTCGCGTTAGCGTAACCGCAGATCGGCATTTTCGAGAGGTCGTCATGCCCGGGCTTGTCCCGGGCATCCACGTTCTTGGTGCGGTGTTGCAAGGCGTGGATGGCCGGGTCAAGCCCGGCCATGACGCCGGATGTATTGGTCGTGCCTCACCCCGCCAGCTCCGCCTGCCAGTCGCCGCTGCGCACCTGCTCGGCGATCAATGCGAGCATCAGGCGGCGCATCTCTTCCATGGCGTAGGTCATTGGGCGGTTGCGCAGGCGGCAAAGGTAGAGCGTGCGGGTCAGCTTCGGCGCGATCACCTTGCGTGCGATCAGCCGGCCGGCCGCGAGCTCCTCGCGCGCGAACAGCTTTGTCGCGATGGTGCAGCCGAGCCCTTCCACCAGCGCGCCGGTCATGCCGGTGATCGAATTGGCGTGCAGGATGGCGCCGCCTTCCAGCCGCTTGAGCAGGACCGGATCGTCCAGCAGCGCGCGCGAGGACAGGCCGAGACCGTAGCGAAGCAGGATCAGCGGCAAGCGGTTCAGCTCCTCGAAGCGGATCGGCGCCTTGCCCTTGCCGACCAGTTTCGGAATGCCGACCAGGAACATCTCCTCTTCGAGCACGGCCTCGGTGATCAGCTCCTTCTCCGACGGGGGATTGTAGACCAGCGCGAGGTCGACGTTGGAGACCATCAGGTGCATCAGCGTCGCGCCGGACAGGCTCTCCGTCAGCGACAATTTGAGCTTGGGGTATTTGGTCAGCACCGTGCGCATCAACGC
>NZ_JBFUES010000867.1:0-3191 GCF_056403875.1 Bradyrhizobium sp. P2_E8 | reverse complement strand
GACGTGAGTCGGATAGCGTAGCCCGCATGAGCGCAGCGACATGCGGGACCGGACCATCCCGGATGTYGCATCCGGGCTACGGCAGCAACTAAACCCCGCCCATCTTGCAGACGAGCTTCCACTCCTCCGCCGTGACCGGCTGCACCGACAGGCGCGAATATTTCACCAGCGCCATGTCGGCGAGCTTCTTCTCGGCCTTGATCGCGACCATCGTCACCGGCGTCTTCAGCGGCTTGTCGGCCTTGATGTCGACGCAGACGAATTTTTCGGTCTTGTCGGTCGGATCGGGATAGGCCTCCTTGATGACCTCCGCGATGCCGACGATCTCCTTGCCCTCGTTGGAATGATAGAAGAACGCCTTGTCGCCCTTCTTCATGGCGACGAGGTTCTGGCGCGCGGTGTAATTGCGCACCCCCGTCCAGGCTTCGCCCTTGGCGCCCTTCGCCACCTGCTGATCCCAGGACCACACCGACGGTTCGGATTTCACCAGCCAGTAGTTCATCACGCGCCCTATCCGTTCATCATGGCTGGGCATAACCGTCCGAAGGACGGCGTCGCTTCCGCTCGCCTATGCCCGGCCATCCACGTCTCTGCTTCCGTGTTCAATATCAAGACGTGGATGCCCGAGACAAGAGCGGGCATGACGGAAGATGTCATTCCTCGGCCTTGAACGGCCGCGTCAACAGCCCTTCGATCGCGGCGTCGATCGTCAATTTGTTGTCGAGGATGGCAGCGACCGCTTGCGAGACCGGCATGTCGACGTTCCGTGCGGCCGCGAGCTCGACCAGCACCGGCGCGGTGAATGCGCCTTCCGCAAGCTTGCCCGCCGGCGCCGCCTCGCCGCGGCCGAGCGCGATGCCGAGCGCGAAATTGCGCGATTGCGCGGTCGAACAGCTCAGCAGCAGATCGCCGAGGCCGGAGAGGCCCGAGAGCGTTTCCGTGCGCGCGCCGCAGGCGCGGCCGAGCCGTGCCAGCTCGCTGAAGCCGCGCGTGGTCAGCGCGGCGAGCGCGGAGGCCCCGAGGTTGCGGCCGACCACGATTCCGGCGGCGATCGCCAGCACGTTCTTGGCGGCGCCGCCGATCTCGACGCCGCGGACGTCGGTGGAGTGATAGGGCCGGAACGTCGGCGAGCCCAGCGCCTGCACCAGGCTGCTGGCCAGCTCTTCCTCCTTGGCCGCCAGCGTCACCGCCGTCGGCAGGCCGCGTGCGACGTCGTCGGCAAAGCTCGGGCCCGACAGGATCGCCGGCTGCGCGTGCAGTGCGGCTTCAGCGATCACGTCGGTCATGAATTTGTGGGTGCCGTGCTCGATGCCCTTGGCACAGGCGACGACAGGCGTCTGCGTCGTCAGATGCGTGGCCAGCATGTTGACGGCGCCGCGCAGATGCTGCGCCGGCGTTGCGATCAGAAGCATGTCCGCGCGCGCGGCGAGCGCCAGCTCGCTCGTCACGACAATTTCCTGCGCGAGGCGCACGCCGGGCAGCCGTGGATTGTCGCGGGTCGATGCAATCCGCGCCGCATGCTCGGCGTTGCGGGCCCAGAGCGTGACGCTCCGCCCGGCCCGCGCTGCCACCATCGCCAGCGCCGTACCCCAGGCGCCCGCTCCGATCACCGCAACGGATTGGAACGCGGTCATCGCTAGAATCCCGCTCGCGTCTTGCCGTAGCCCGCGGGCGCTGTCGCATTCGCGTCGAGCAGCCAGCGTGCGCGGGGCTGGGCTTCCATCGTGTCGGTCATTCCCAGCGCGAGCCGCTCGGCGCCGGCCCAGGCGATCATCGCGCCGTTGTCGGTGCAGAGCGCGGGCGGCGGCATGATCAGTTGCGTCCCGGCCTGCCGCGCGACGTCGTGCAGCGCGCCGCGGATCGCCTGATTGGCGGCGACGCCGCCGGCGGCCACGAGCGCACGCGGCGCGCCGAACTGTTCGCGGAAAAGTCTCAAGCCGACACTCAGCCGGTCGGCCGTCGAGTCCAGCACGGCGGCCTGGAAGCTTGCACAGAGATCGCTGATGTCCTGCGGCGTGATCTCGGCGATACGGCTCGCTTCGTTGCGCACCGCGGTCTTCAATCCCGACAGCGAGAAGTTGGCATCCGGCCTGCCCTGCATCGGCCGCGGAAAGGCAAAGCGCGCGGCATCGCCGCTTGCCGCCGAGCGCTCGACCTGCGGTCCGCCGGGATAGGGCAGGCCCAGCATCTTCGCGACCTTGTCGAAGGCTTCGCCGATGGCGTCGTCAACCGTGGTACCGAGCCGCACATATTGGCCGACGCCGGTGACCGCGACGATCTGGGTATGGCCGCCGGAGGCGAGGAACAGGCAGTACGGAAATTCGATTCCGTCGGTGAGGCGCGGCGTCAGCGCGTGCGCCTCCAGATGGTTCACCGCGACCAGCGGCGTGTCGTGCACCAACGCGATCGCCTTCGCGGTGGTGAGCCCGACGATGACGCCGCCGATCAGGCCCGGTCCCGCGGCCGCCGCGACGCCATTGAGCTGGGCGAAGTCGATGCCGGCCTCGCGCATGGCGCGGTCGATGATGCCGTCGAGCAGGTCGACATGCGCGCGGGCGGCAATCTCCGGCACCACGCCGCCGAAACGGGCATGCTCCTCGACCTGCGACCGCACGATGTTGGACAGGATCTTGCCGCTGCCGTCAGGCGCGCGCTCGATCACGGCCGCGGCGGTCTCGTCGCAGGTGGTTTCGATGCCCAATACCAGCATTGGCGAATTGTTATCCAATTTGCGCCCTTGCGCTCATCCGGAAAGCAGAGTTCTGGTACGTCCGGTAGCATTCCGGGGTCGGCTTGCGCAATCGTCACGCGCAGCCGTCCTTGCGAATGCGTCACCGTCACGCGGTTCGGGAACACAGGCGATGTCCATTCTTGTCACACGGCCGCATCCCGAAAATGAGGCGACGGCGGACAATTTGCGCGCGCGGGGGCATGTGGTGCTGCTCGCGCCCGTGCTCAAGTTCGAGCCGGTCGCTTTCCACGACGAGAGCGAGGCGAACTATAGCGCCATCATCGTCACATCGGCCAATGCGATCCGTGCCGTCGCGCCGCAATTGCAGGATCTCGGCCTGTTGAAGCTGCCGCTGTTCGCGGTCGGCGAGCACACCGCGACTGCCGCGCGCGACGCCGGCTTTGCCGAGGTGATCATCGCCGGCGGCGATTCCGCGGCCCTGCGCGACAAGGTCATACAA
>NZ_JBFUES010000866.1:0-3200 GCF_056403875.1 Bradyrhizobium sp. P2_E8 | reverse complement strand
CTGGCGGAAGGCGGAGGCGCGGTTGAATGCTCTGCCGCAATTCGTCACCGAGATCGACGGCGTCGACATTCATTTCATCCACGCTCGCTCCCGGCACGACAATGGCTTGCCGATGATCGTGACGCACGGCTGGCCCGGCTCGATCATCGAACAACTCAAGATCGTCGATCGCTTGACGAACCCAACAGCTCACGGCGAGTCCGCGTCGGACGCGTTTGATCTGGTCATTCCGTCGATCCCTGGTTATGGCTTCTCGGGCAAACCGGTGACGACGGGCTGGGACCCGGTGCGGATCGCGCGCGCCTGGGTCGTGCTGATGAGGCGCCTTGGTTACAGCCGTTTCGTGGCGCAGGGCGGTGATTGGGGCAATGCGATCACCGAGCAGATGGCGCTGCAGGCGCCGCCGGAACTGCTTGGCATCCATACCAACATGCCTGCGACCGTGCCCGCTGATATTGCCAAGGCGTTGCAGCCTGGTGGCGCGCCGCCCTCCGGTCTCTCGGCCGAGGAGCAGAACGCCTATGATCAGCTCGACGACTTCTACAAGCATGGCCTCGGCTATGCCCTCGAGATGGCGAACCGGCCACAGACGCTCTATGGCATCGTGGACTCGCCGGCCGGCCTTGCGTCCTGGATACTCGATCACGACGCGCGCAGCGCCGAACTGATTGCGCGGGTGTTCGACGGCAAGAGCGAAGGCCTGACCCGCGACGATATCCTCGACAACATCACGCTCTACTGGGTGACTAATACGGCGATCTCGTCGGCACGGCTGTACTGGGAAAACAAGCTTGCCTTCTTCGAGCCGAAGCACGTCTCCATCCCGGTTGCCGTCAGCGTCTTCCCCGACGAGATCTATGCCGCCCCGCGCAGCTGGACCGAGCGCGCCTATCCCAAGCTCATCCACTACAACCGGCTCGACAGGGGCGGCCACTTTGCCGCCTGGGAACAGCCAGAGCTGTTCTGTGCGGAAATGCGAACCGCATTCCGTCCTTTGCGCCGGTCGACCTGAGACGGCGGCCTTCTTCCCCAACCTACAGAATAGGAGTGCATACCATGAATCGTCCCGAGCGCAGCTTTGCAACTGATCAGATCCGACTCGAGCGGCGCCTGCCGACATACTGGCGCGTCACCTTCGACATGCCGCCGGTAAACATCTTCGGCCCGAAGCAGCTTCCGCTGCTCAACGACGTAATCACCGCGATCGAGACCGATCCGGAGGTGAAGGTCGTCGTGTTCGACAGTGCCGTCGAGGGGTTCTTCATCACGCATTACGACTTCCTCGCGCCGCTCGAAGAATCCTTGAGCATCCCCCCCGGGCCGACCGGACTGCAGGCACTTCCCGACATGCTCGTGCGTCTCAGCCGGGCGCCAGTCGTGTCCATTGCCTCGATCCGCGGCCGCGCCACTGGGGTCGGCAGCGAGCTTGCGCTCGCGAGCGACATGCGCTTCGCGAGCCGCGAGAAGGCGATCCTGTCGCAATGGGAGGTCGGCGCCGGCCTGGTACCCGGTGGCGGCCCGATGGCGCGATTGCCACGCCTGATGGGCCGAGGGCGCGCGCTCGAAGTTCTGCTCGGCGCCGACGATGTCCACGGCGAGCTCGCCGAACGCTACGGCTACGTCAATCGGTCGCTGCCGGACGCCGAACTCGACGGCTTTGTTGAGGCGCTCGCGATGCGCATGGCGTCATTCGACAAGGAGGCCATTGCCGAGACCAAGCGTCTCGTCGACGTCGCGAGTCTGCCGGCCGATCTCGAGATACGACCCGAATGGGATGCATTCCTGGCTTCCCTCGGCCGTCCCGGGAGCCAGAACAGGATCAAAGCCCTGATGGCGCGGGGCTTCCATCGCGCCGGCGACGTCGAGAACCGGCTCGGCTTCCACGTCGGCCAGCTCGGCAGCTGAGGCAACAACAGCGACGGCGCGGCCGCAAGCCGCGCCGGTTCGCGCAAAACCCAGGAGAGGTAGCATGGCTTTTGACATCACGATCAACGGAACTTTGCGTAGCATTGACGTCGACGGCGATACGCCGCTGCTCTGGGCGTTGCGCGACGTCCTGGGCATGACCGGGACGAAGTTTGGCTGTGGGATGGCCTTATGCGGCGCCTGCACCGTGCATCTTGATGGCTCTGCCGTCCGCTCCTGCGTCACGACGATCGATAGTGTCGGCGACTCGAAGATCACCACGATCGAGGCGGTCGGCGCGACGGCCGCGGGCGCCAGAATACAAAAGGCCTGGCTGCAACATGAGGTCGCGCAATGCGGCTACTGCCAGTCCGGGCAGATCATGTCGGCCTCTGCGCTACTCGCCGGCAACGCCCATCCCACCGATGCAGACATCGACGATGCCATGAGCGGCAACATCTGCCGCTGCGGAACCTACGTCCGCATCCGCGAGGCGATCAAGCTTGCCGCGCAATCGCCGGCCAGGGAGGGCTGACCATGATCCACCATCGCATCGCGCCGACCGCGTCATATGCCGACCTTTCGCGCCGCAATTTTCTCGTCAACAGCGCCGTTGCCGGCAGTGGCCTCGTGCTGAGCCTCATGCTGCCGTTCGGCCAAGGCAAAGCTGTCGGTGCCGAGGACTTCACGCCAAATGCCTTCATCCGCATCGGCGCCGATGGAGAGATCGTGCTGACCATGCCCTATGTCGAGATGGGGCAGGGTACCTACACCTCGATTCCGACGCTGATCGCCGAGGAGCTCGAGGTCGAACTCAAGCAGATCCGTCTCGAACACGCGCCCCCGAACGAGAAGCTCTACGCCAATCCCTTGCTGGGCGTGCAGGCAACCGGCAATTCGAACGCCATCCGTGGCGCCTGGAGGCCCCTTCGCGAAGCCGGCGCGACTGCGCGGATCATGCTGATCGCGGCTGCTGCCAAGCGCTGGGGCGTCGATGTCGCGTCATGCCGGGCGGAGGACGGCAGGGTGATCCATACGGCCAGCGGTCGGCAACTCCGCTATGGCGAGCTTGCCGCGGGGGCCGCGCAGATGCCGGTCCCGAACGACGTCGTGCTGAAGCGACCGGAGGAGTTCAAGTTGATCGGGACCCCGGCGAAACGGCTCGACGCTGCCGGCAAGGTCAACGGGAGCGCAGTCTACGGCATCGATGCTCGACCGCCCGGTGTGAAGATCGCAACACTGGCGCAATCACCCGTGTTCGGTGGCCGGTTGAAGAGCGTGGATGATGCCGCGGC
>NZ_JBFUES010000865.1:0-3204 GCF_056403875.1 Bradyrhizobium sp. P2_E8 | reverse complement strand
CGCCAGGCCCGTGAGGTCGATGTCAAATTTCGTGACGTCCACCTTTTCGTCCGGCATCGGCGTGGACCGCCGTACATGGAGAGAGCGGGACGCCATGATCGCCTTGACCATGTCAGGGTCGATACTGCCGCTCCACATCTCGTACTTCGCGGCTCGCACCGGAGAGCCTCCGGCTTCCTGGTCCTTGTCGGCGTCCGCGGTCATCATGATCGTACTCTTGCCGACGCTCGCCTCGTCGATCTCGCCCGCGAACATCAGTTGCACACGATTCCTGGTGTCGCAAAACATGCGCCACTCCATCGTCCGGAACGAAGAACCGCTCTCCTTCTTCATCACCGCAATCTTGCTGATGAACGGCGGCGTTGCCTTTTCCAGCTTCCACATCCCTTCGGCAAACGCTCGCGTGTCGATTCCGAAACGATAGAGCTCGGCTCGCGTCAGCATATGCAGGTTTTCGAACTTCACCGTCCGGATGAGATTGTCGAGCTCGCGGCTGATCCCCATCGCTGCGATGAATGCGACGCGGTCGCGTTCGGCATTCGCGATGCGGCGCTGCCTGTATTCCGCAACCGCCTGCGGAGCTGGATGCCCGTGAAAGACGAGGACCAGCCTGGAGTTATGGACCGCCAGCGCGGCGTCGGGAGCCACCTCGCGTGATGTCGCCCCGAGAAACAGGTAACCGCAGGCCGAGTTGCACATCGCATGGTAGGTCGTGAGCTCCGCCTCGACCTCGCCGCCGGCGGCCTTCGTCTTCAGGCATGCGGCGTCCGCCTGTGTGCCGGCGGCGCACGCGGTCGCGATCGTCCGTCCGACCCGCGCGACCGCCTTGCGACTGCGCAGCAGCCGACCGATGACGTAGGACTGCTCCACGTTCCCGCCGGGCGAATGAAGGTAGATCGGACGCTGCGTGTCGTTGACGCCGGCCAGGAAGCGGCGAATGCGTTGGCTTGCATCCCCATCGATCTCGCCCTCGATGGCGATCCAGCGGTCGCAGCCCGGTCCGCACGCGTCCGGTGCCCCCTTGGCCAGATAGATCGTCAGCTTGCGCGCAAATCCGGTTTTTTCGGCAGGCGCTTCCTCGGCACGCAGTGCGCATGGAAGCAGCATGGCCACGAGAAACAGAATACGGGCAAGCATGTAACGACTGGGCCACGCGCGGTGAAGATAGACGCTGACGTTACATGATGATCAGCGCGCGTACAACTTTCGGTGGCGTGCATGTGCGCGTTTATTGCGCCGGGCGGCGCCACGACAGCACCGCCCGGCTCACGGATCGAACGGCCTAGCGCAGCGATCTGAAGGCCGCCCGCATCTCCGTGGCGAAGAGCTGCGGCTGCTCCCACGCTGCGAAGTGGCCGCCCTTGTCGACCTCGTTGAAGTAATGGAGCGTCGGATATGCGCGCTGCGTCCATGTCTTCGGCGCGCGATAGATCTCGGCGGGGAACACGGTCACCGCGACCGGCACCGTGATCTCCGTGGTCTTCTGCGCGGCCGAGCTGAAGTTGTTGTTGTTGTTCTCCCTGTAGAACCGGCCCCAAGAGTTGCTCGAGCTGCCGTTAAGCCACCGGATCCCTGACGGCATCCGAACGGCTCCGGTCATCCGGCGCCAGCGGTGGCGCCGGCCTGGCGGGAGTGGTCTTCAGCAAGGTAGCGTCGCTTGATGTGTCCGCGCCCGGCGCGGGTCCGGCCTCGCGCGCGGCGACGATCCAGATCAGAAAGCCGAGAAGCGCGAGCGCAGCGCCGACGGGACCGGTGGAGGTCCAGCCCAGCCCTTCGCGAATGGCAAGGCCGCCCAGGAACGGGCCGAGCGCGTTGGCGGTGTTGAACGCCGAATGGTTCAGCGCAGCAGCGAGCGCCTGCGCGTCGCCCGCGACGTCCATGAGGCGCGTCTGGAGGACAGCCCCGAGCGAGACGCTGGCGCCGATCACGAAGACGTCTGCCGCGAGCAGCCAGGGATTGCCGGCCGCAAGCGGGAAGACCAGCAGCGCGACCGCTGAAAACAACAGGATGCTGCCCGCCGTCGGCATCAAGGCGCGGTCCGCGAAGCGCGGCACGAACAGATTGCCGAGCGTCGCGCCGACGCCGAACACGGCGAGAAAGACCGGAATCACCGCGGGGCTGACCTTGGTGACCTCGATCAATGTCGTCGCAAGGTAAGTATAGACGGCGAACATGCCGCCGAAGCCGATGGCGGCGATCGCCAGCGTCATCCAGACGCGGCCGCTTCTGAGGGCGCCGAGCTCTCGCAGCGGGTCCGACCTGCCGGCCTGGTCGCGCGGCGCGAACAGGGCGCAAAGCAGGACCGTGAGCAGCGCCAGCAACGACACGAGGCCGAAGCTGGCGCGCCAGCCGACCGTCTGGCCGACCAGATTGGCTAAGGGCACGCCAATGATCGTGGCGCCAGTCAGGCCGAGCATCACCTGGCCGATCGCGCGCGAGCGGCGATGTTGAGGAACGAGCGAGGCTGCGACCAGCGCGGCGATGCCGAAATAGGCGCCATGCGGCAGCCCTGCGAGAAAACGGGCCGCGATCATCCAGCCAAAGCCCGGCGCAAGCGCGGTTAGCGCATTGCCGAGCGCGAACACGGCCATCAGGACCAGGAGCTGCGTGCGCCGGGCGAAGCGCGCACCAAGCACGGCGATCAGCGGTGCGCCCAGCACCACGCCGAGCGCGTAGGCACTGATCGCGTGTCCCGCAGCCGGCTCGTCGATCCCGAGGTCGGCGGCGAAGAACGGCAGCAGGCTCATCGATGCGAATTCGGTGGTTCCGATCGCAAAGCCGCCCATCGCGAGCGAGAACAGGACGATGGCGAGGTGAGGGGGCGCGGAGGTCGTGGTCGCGCGGGGCGAGGTCGCTTGAGGCGATGTCGACATGTGTCCTGCATTGGTGGCGTCAAAGGGAACCAGCCCAGCTAACGTCGCCATCCCTGCAAGATTTGCTGTCGTACTTAAACCCGGAGCAGTCTGCGTCAACACCGGAGCCGCGATGCAAGGCCGGCCGCATATCAGCGTCCCGATTTGCGGGTGGCGATGGCGAGAGCGTGTGCAGAGCGGTGGGGGCCTGATATGATCTAGTCGCCCTTGCCGATATGTCTCGATGACTGAATTCGCGACTCCCGACTACACCAGCCATAGCGCGCTCACCGATCCCGGCACTGACGCCGCCCTGATCGGCGGCATGCCGCTGGATATTCCAGGGTTGTGT
>NZ_JBFUES010000864.1:0-3206 GCF_056403875.1 Bradyrhizobium sp. P2_E8 | reverse complement strand
GCTCTTAGCTGCCCCCTCTAGGCAGGGAATCGCATTTGAGAGCGATTCCTGCGGCCATCCTTCGAGACGCCCGCTTTAGGCGGGCTCCTCATGATGAGGACGGACTGTGTGGAGCAGCTTCAATGGGCACGGTGCTGATTAGCCTCATCCTGAGGAGACCGCGGAGCGGTCGTCTCGAAGGGCGAGGCGTGCAGCCAAGCGCTGCCAAAAGCCATATGCGATTGCCCTGCACCTCGAAGGGGAGGGTAGGAGGTGTTACCGCAACCCCGCCCGCCGGAATCCTTCCAGATAGTGCTCGCGATCGGCGTCGCTGGCCCATGGCAGTTGCGTCGCGATCCAGTGCAGCGAGATGCCCGGCTGGGTGCGGCGGAGCTCGCCCAGCGCCGTCTCCGCAAGCACCCCGTCGCCAGTCATGCCGGCGGACACGGCGAGCACGCGATAGGCGCCGGTGAGGTCGCCGCGATGGCGGATCGCCTCGCGCGCGAGCGCGATGGCCTCGTCATAGCGCCGCTCGGTGAAGCGCGCATAGCCCGCGATACCGTGATAGATCGCCAGCGACGGGTCGCGCGGTGAGAGACGGATCGCCCTCTGCGCCGCCTCGAACGAGTCCTTCGACCGCCCGGCATAGGACAGCGCCAGCGCGTAATAGCCCTGCGCCATCGAGAAGTTCGGATTGAGCGCGAGCGCCTGCTCGAACTCGGACAGTGCGTCCGTAAGCCTGCGCGTCGAGAAGTAGACGCTGCCGAGCCCGGCATGCGCCCAGGCATCCTCATGATCGCAGCGTACCGCGGCCAGCGCGGCGGCTTCCGCTATCGGCGCCACCCTCGCCAGCTCGGCCCAGCCGAGATGCGCGCCGAACATGTGGTTCGCCGCGAGCAACGACAGCGCCTGGCCGTAATTCGGATCGATGCCGATCGCGCGCTCGAGCAGCGCCTGTGCGGCCTCGTGATCCTGCCGCGTCACGCGCCAGTAATGCGACAGCGCGCGCATCAACAGGTCCCAGGCGTCGAGGCTCGCGGGCGGCTTGCGACGGCTGCGAAAATCCTCCGCCGCGTGGATCCGCGGCTCGATCGCCGCGACGATCGCGTTGGTGATCTCGTCCTGCACGGCGAAGACGTCGACGAGCTCGCGGTCGTAACGCTCCGCCCAGAGATGACTGCCCGATGTCGCGTCGTTGAGCTGTGCGGTGATGCGCACCCGGTTGTTCGCCTTGCGCACGCTGCCTTCGACGATGTAGCGGACGCCGAGCTCCTCGGCGATCTGCCTGATGTGGACCGCGCGTCCCTTGTAGGTGAAGGACGAGTTGCGGGCGATCACCATGAACCAGCGCTGCTTCGACAGCGCGGTGAGGATGTCCTCGCTGATCCCGTCGCCGAAATAGTCCTGAGCGGGATCGCCGCTCATGTTCTCGAAGGCGAGCACCGCGATCGCCGGGCGGTCCGCCGCGGTGCGCGGCCGGGCTGGGACGGGCTCGGCGGGCGCAGGCGCCGCTGCCAACTCTTCCCGGACCTCGCCGATGAAACGAAAGCCCTTGCGCGGGATCGTCTTGATCAGCCGCTGTGCCGCGCCGTCGTCGCCGAGCGCTTTGCGCGCGGCGTTGATCCGGCTGTTCAGGGCGGAATCCGAGACGATGCGGTCGCTCCAGATCTGGCTGATCAGGTCATCCTTGCTGACCACTCGCGCCCGTTGCGCCACGAGGTAAAGCAAGAGATCGAACACTTGGGGCTGCAACGGCACGGTGACCCCGGCGCAGGTCAGTTCGCGCAGGTCGCCGTCGAGCACGTTGTTTTCAAAGCAAAATCGCACGTTTCTGTCGTCTCAAGCAAAAATCAAAGTCGTCTCAGGCGAAAATCAACCGTCCGCGAAAGTCTTGGGCATACCGATGCGGCATGGTGCAGCGACCAATGAAGTGCCGGCGTTTTGGCACAACGGAGCTTTCCATGTCCCAAATTGATCATCAGATTCATTCAATCGGCCCGGAGGTTGCGGGCCCACGCATTTTCAAGTTCATCGCCTTTCTGTACGGAATTGCGGCATATCTCGTGTTTTTCGTCACCATTCTCTACGCTATCGGCTTCGTGATGGGGCTGGTGGTGCCGAAGACCATCGACACCGGAGCTGAAGCGCCCGTCGTTCGCGCGGTCATCATCAATCTGCTGCTGATGTCGCTGTTCGCGGTTCAACACAGCGTGATGGCGCGCCAGCAATTCAAGGCGTGGTGGACGCAGTTCGTCCCCAAGCCGGTCGAGCGATCGACTTACGTGCTGTTCGCGAGCCTGTCATTGCTCCTCCTGTTCTGGCAGTGGCGTCCGCTGCCTGCGGTCATATGGGAGGTCGAGGATCCCGATCTTGCCGTGACGCTGGTCACGCTGTCCTTCGCGGGTTGGATATTGGTGTTCACCTCGACCTTCATCATCAATCATTTCGAATTGTTCGGCCTGCATCAGGTGACTAACCATCTCGTCGGCAAGGAACCGGCGCCGCCGCGTTTCAAGACGCCGCTGCTCTACAAGTTCGTCCGTCATCCGATCTATCTCGGCTTCATCATGGCGTTCTGGGCGGCACCGGTCATGACCGCGGGCCATCTGCTGTTCGCGGTCGTGACCACGCTCTACATCTTCGTCGGGATCGCGCTGGAGGAGCGCGACCTCGTCGATCTCTTCGGCGACGAATACCGGCAGTACAAACAACGCGTGTCGATGCTTATTCCCTGGCGCCGGTCAGTTTAGTCGTCGCGTCTTTCCGCCGCGTCCGCCGAAAGGAGGACGCGCGACGGAACTGAGGCGTGTATCTCGCCGGACTCCAGCCTTCTGCGTCCCTCGGGGTGATTACCCTCACTCCGATGCCACCAGCGCGAGCGGACCTCGTCGCGACCCCGCATCCGCCTTCGCCGAGATCTCGGCGAACCGGAGCGGGGCGAGGATTTTCAACCTTCATCAACGGAGACGACCAAATGAAACATGTCGGACACTGCTTCTGCGGCGCGGTTACGGTCGAGGTCACGGGTGCGCCGGAGGCGATGGGCTATTGCCATTGCGGCTCCTGCCGGTCCTGGTCCGGCGGACCGGTGAACGCCTTCAGCCTGTGGAAGCCCGATGCCGTGCGCATCACCGAGGGCGCGCAGCACGTCGAAACCTTCGCCAAGACGCCGCTCAGCCAGCGCAAATATTGCAGGAAGTGCGGCGGCCATCTCATGACCAATCACC
>NZ_JBFUES010000863.1:0-3208 GCF_056403875.1 Bradyrhizobium sp. P2_E8 | reverse complement strand
GAGGTGACCAAGGGCTATGAGGGCAATCGCCCGCACACCACTTGCCGCCTGACCAGGGCCGGCCGCCGCCGCTTCCTCGATTACCTCGCCGTGCTCGAGCGGCTGGTGCGCGACGCCGCCAAGGCCGCCGGCCGCGAGGCGCCACCGCTCGGCCGCCTCGGTATCGTCTCGACCTGATCGTCCTTTTTGACCGGAGACTTTGCAATGCAAAGTGAACTTGCGCCCCGCAACGAGAAACTTCATGTCGGCATCATCATGGACGGCAACGGACGATGGGCGACGCGGCGCGGCCTGTCGCGCGTGCGCGGCCACGAGGCCGGCGTCGAGACGATCCGCCGCATCGTCGAGGCCGCGCCGAAGCAGGGCATCGGCACGCTGACGCTCTACGCGTTCTCGACCGACAATTGGCGAAGGCCGAAGGCCGAGGTCGGCGCGCTGATGACCCTGCTGCGCTTCTATCTCGCCAACGAGGTGCAGAGCCTGGTRAAGAACGGCGTGCGCCTCACCGTGATCGGCCGCCGCGACCGGCTGCCTGACGGCATCGCCAATGCGATTGCGCGCGCCGAAGCGGCCACCGCCCAGGGCAGCACGCTTCACCTGCGCATCGCGGTCGATTATTCCGCGCGCGATGCCATCCTCAACGCCGCGGCGAAAGCAGCGGCACTGACCAGCCTCACCCGCGACGCGTTCTCGCAGCTCGTCACCGGCGAGGCCGGTTTGCGCGACGTCGATCTCATCATCCGCACCTCGGGCGAGAAGCGGCTGTCGGACTTCCTGCTGTGGGAAGGCGCCTATGCCGAGCTGCACTTCACCGAGCGGATGTGGCCCGAATTCGACGCGGGCGATCTCGCCGAGGCCCTCGCTGCGTTCCACGGCCGCGAACGACGCTTCGGCGGCCTCCAGGCCATCATGCCCGAGGAGGTGCCGTCACTCTCCCGTGTGTGACGCGCGGCACAGGGAAACGAGCTGTTCGTTTTCAGCCGCATGATTGGCAGCGATGTCCAAGCGCAGCGTGCACGGTCTCGGCTAGGTCTGCGGTTCACGCAACCTGCCGAGAGCGTCACGCATGCTACAGCTACTTCCGGGAGCCGTCGTCGCGCCGGTTGAACCGGCCGAAGCGAAGGGCACGGTCTGCATCAGGACCGCCAGTGCATCCGACGTGGCGAACCTGTCGGTCTATTTCACCGGCCTGTCCACGACCTCGCGCAACAAGCGTTTCATGGGTGCGCGCGCCGATCTCGCCGTGGTCGCGGCCGAATGCGTGGCGAAGGCCGACCGTCCCGGTCACTTCACCCTGCTCGCCGAGTTCGGGCAGGAGGGGCAGCGCACCATCATCGGCGAAACGCACTACGCCTACGATGCGGCCGCACGGCACGGCGAATTTGCCATCTCGGTCGCCGATGCGTTCCAGCGCATGGGTCTCGGCCTCCGGATGATGACGGCGATGGAAGCGCGCGCGATCGATCTCGGCCACGAGATGATCGCCGGCGAGACCGCGCGAACCAACGCGGAAATGCGCGGCCTGGCGAAGAAGGCCGGGTTCAGGGATACCGGGCTCGGCGACTGGCAGTCGGTTCACCTCGCCAAGCACCTGTCGCGATAGCCATACCCAGGTTGAATTGCCGCGTGGCGCGGATCGTGCTCTAGTATCCCTCGGGTATCCCCAGCGATGGGAGCTTTCGGCGATGCGCGCAGTTTTGGATCATTGCACCGGCGGAACGGAGCGGCAGGTCAAGGCCGGCACGTCGGTCGTCACCGAGGGTGGCACCAGCAGCGGCCACCTCTACGTGCTCGTCGAGGGCAAGCTCGAAGTGCTCAAGAGCGACACGGTGGTCGCTATCATCGCCGAGCCCGGCGCCGTGTTCGGCGAGATGTCCGTGCTGCTTGGGCTGCCGCACACCGCGACGGTGCGGGCCAGCTCGGATTCGGTCATCTATGAGTTCGAGGACGCGGCGTCATTCCTCATCCAGAAGCCGGAGGTGGCGCTGCTGCTCGCGCGCACGCTGGCGCAGCGGCTCAACGCCGCCAATACCTATCTTGCCGATCTCAAGCGGCAATATGCCGGCCACGGCACGCACCTGGCCATGGTCGGCGAAGTGCTTCAAAGCATGATCAACCTGCCGCCGCTTGAGGTTTCGCCAGGCTCGGATCGGCAATCTGATCCAAGAATGTAAGCCAGTCCGGCGGCGCCTCGACAAAGGCCGCCGGCCGCTTCAGCGGCGCGTCGAGGTCGATCCACTGCGCCTCGCCCGCCGCCAGCCAGAACGCCTTGTTGGCATCGAGATCCAGCACGATATGCGTCGGCGGCCGGCCCGGTTGCAGGCCCGCGTTGAAGACCCAGGTCTGGCCCAGCCGGTCGAACCACGAGCCATCCGTGATGAAGGGCGACTGGTGCACATGGCCCGAGATCACCATCGACGGCTGATACTGCATGATCCACTGCACCACCTCGACATCGCCGAAGAAGCGCTTGCCGCCCCAGCTCGTCGGCGAATTCGCCGGCGGCGCGTGATGCGCCCAGATCCAGCGCTGCGGCCGGCTCGCCGCGGCATCGCGGAGCTGGTCGGCGATGCGCTGCTTGACCAGTGGTCCATCCCACCACGGGCACACCGTGAACAGGGTGTCGCCGATGGTGAGGCTGTCGCCGTCGCAGGCAATGCCGAGCTCCCGCACCTCCGAGATCCAGCGCGAGATCTTCTCCCCCTCCGCACTGCGCTCGTCGAGGTCATGATTGCCGGAGCAGAGGATCACGCGGGTCTTTCCGGCAAGCAGCGCGAGGTATTTTTTCACCACCACGATCTGCGCGCGAAAATCCACCATCGAGCCGATGTCGAGCGCATCGCCGGCGAAGATCACGAGGTCGAATTGCGGCGCCGCGCTGACCAGCCAGTCGAACTGCGGCAGCGCGTAGTGCAGGTCAGCCACGACCAGGCAGCGCATTTGAAATCCGTTCGCGAGATTGAAAATGTCCGGGAATTCCAAAACGGCAAAAAAGCAAGAAGCAGACCAGCACGGCCGCCCCTTCGGGTCAATCCAATGAGGGCGAGCATGCCGCGGCGTCTCGCGGTATGCAAGGCGCCCGGCGTCGCAGGTCTGGACCGGACCATCGAATTCTGCTGTCGTGGCGCATCCTCAACCGCCCGTGTCCGCATGACCTCCTTCAAGACCATCCGTGCCCGCGCCGAGAAGCGCAAGGGCGGCCCCAAGG
>NZ_JBFUES010000862.1:0-3226 GCF_056403875.1 Bradyrhizobium sp. P2_E8 | reverse complement strand
GGACAGGGTCGGCCGGGTTACCGAGCCCGGACGCTACATCTACACGTTCGGCTGGCTCACCATCACCGCCGGCGATCTCGAGATCTGGAAACGATATCCGCAGGCCGCGTTCACGCTGCTCGCGCAGCATGCCGAGCCGGACGAGTCCATCGGCGAGGAGTTTCACCTCGGCGCCTTCGACATCGCCCCCGAGGAGCAGCTGCCGTTCACGACGCACTGAAGGCTGCAAGCGGCCCCGACCGCCCTGCCGCCACGCGCCGATTCGAGCCCCCGCAAGCAGCGTCTGGTGGAAGGCGCGGCTGCAGCGGACGCAGGCCACTGCGGGAACGCATGGCATGCACGTTGCTTAACAATCGCCATGATGCATGTCGCCGCCGTCGATCAAGCCTTCCTGCTGCTGCTGGTCGTGTTCTGCCTGGGCTCGTGCCTCGTGCGCGTCTTCTGGGAGCTCGAGCAGGTGCGGGCGCGCCGTACCGCCACATCGCCCCGCCGGCGCACAAGGAAGCATGACTAGGCCATCGACCCGGCCGCGCGTTGTCCCTGCGGACGCAACGCCGCCTGCCGGACCCGCCGTCGGAGACGTGCATCGTGAATCGAAGAAACCTGGGCATTTCCTTGATTTAACTTACCAATCGCAGCCCGATCCCGGACGTGCGATTGCAACCAATCATGACCGACACGCCCGACAGGCAATAGATGGTACTTGCACTCGATCCCTGCGGTGGTGCGGATGAACGGGAGCTATCACGCGCGTTAAGCGAGGCGACAGCAAGCGCATGACACATGGTCGCAGCGGTAAATGTAGATAAGCGGATCAAGGGAACCTATTTTCGGCGCCGATGTATCTGATTGAAGCATTACCCACCGTTATCGGAACTGCTGCCATCGCCCCGGCGCTGCTGATGCTGTGGCTTGTCATTGCCGCCGAAGAGCGCCCGGGACCACCGGCCCAGGTCTGGACCGCGTTCGTGCTCGGCGCGGCCAGCATCTCCCTGTTGGGCCTCGCCCGCGCGCCCTTCGCCAAGATGGTCGCAGCCCCGGACAATCCCTGGGCGGCGCTGGCCATGCATTCGATCTTCGGCGTCGCGCTGCCCGAGGAAGCCGTCAAGGTGGTCGCCATCGTGCTGGTCTCCTCGACCAAGCGGCGGACCTTCGCCAATCCGATGGACACCGTGGTCTATGGCGCCGCGGTCGGCCTCGGCTTCGCCGCCTACGAGAACCTCGCCTATCTCGTCCAGCACGCCGAGATGTGGCGCTCGCTGGCCGCCTTGCGCAGCGTCCTCACCGTGCCGTTCCACGGCGCGCTCGGCATCATCGCCGGCGCTTACCTGACGATCGCCCGTGCCGGCACGGCGCTGGGCGCGAACCGGCACCATCGCGACTGGGCTCGTCTCTCCAGCCGCCTGCTGATCTTCGCCGGCCCGCTCGCGCTGCATTCGGCCTTCGACTTCCCGCTGCTGACCCTTCAGCGCATGCCGGATCTGGACCCGACGCTCCGGATGTGGCTGGGCGCCGCCAGCCTCCTGATCGGCTTCAGCTCGATCGCCTTCGCCATGCGTCTGGTGCGGCGCGTCGCGCGCCATCACGCGCCCCGCACGGACGTTGCGCGGGAGCGGCTCAGCCAGTTGCGCCGGATGTGGGCGCTGCTGCTCGCCGGCGGCGGCGTCGGCTTTCTCGGCCTCGCCTTCGTGCTGACCTCGATCCATCACTGGCTGATCAACCCCGAGCGCAATCTGACGTTGGCCCTGATCCCGATCGGCTTCGTCTCGATCCTGCTCGGGCTTGCGCTCCTGATCGTCACGATCGCGATCTACATTCTCGGCCRCAACCGCGTTCGCACCAGCGGCGAAGGTTTTTCGTCAGCGCACGGCGGCGGCTGAACCGCGGGATGGCAAGCGCGGTGTGCGCATACTAGATTGAGCGCGCATCTTTCGATCTGGAGCCTGCCGATGCCATCGCCCGAGGATCTTTCACGGCTGCAATCCGCGATGAGCCGGACGGTGAAGGCGCATTGGAAGGCCTTCCTGTTCGAGGGCATCCTGCTCGCCGTCCTCGGCGTCGCCGCACTGATCCTGCCGCCGCTCGCAAGCCTTGCCATCGCGATCTTCCTCGGCTGGATGTTCCTGATCAGCGGCATTGGCGGGCTGATCGTGACCTACTGGGCGCGCAGCACGCCGGGCTTCTGGTGGTCGCTGATCTCGGCCGCGCTGGCCGTGCTTGCCGGCATGCTGCTGCTGGCGCGGCCGATGCAGGCCGTGCTGACGTTGACCATCGTGCTCGGCGCCTATTTCCTCGCCGAGGGCGTCGCTACCATCATGTACGCACTCGAGCACCGCCGCGAACTGAGCGGCCGCTGGTCCTGGCTCCTGGTCTCGGGCCTCGTCGACATCGCGATCTCGTTCATGGTGATCACGGGGCTGCCGAGCTCGGCGGAATGGGCGATCGGCGTGCTCGTCGGTATCAACCTGCTGTTCGGCGGCGCCACCCTGATCGGCATGGCGCTGGCGGCACGCAACAGCAACACCTGAGGGGTCTCGTCGCCCGGCGGGCCGATTGGGGGGTGACAACCCGCCAATGGCACGCTATATGGCCTCCCATGATCACCCTCGTCACCAGCTATTTTTGGTACTTTAGCTACGACAGCTCGCTGGCGGCAGGAGGATCACGCTCAATCTGAAATATTGAAGCAAACGTCCGAACAGCCGCCAGACCTGGCGGCTTTTTTATTGGCCGGCAGGTTCAAACAACCAGGAGCCCGCCGTGCTGAGCACGACCGACGATCTTCGTATCCGCGAACTGAAAGAGCTGAGCACGCCGGATGAGGTGATGCGGGAGGTCCCGCGCACGCTCACCGCAACGCGTGTGGTGATGGCGGCGCGCAACGCCATCCACGCCATCCTCACCGGCCAGGACGACCGTCTGCTGGTCGTGGTCGGCCCCTGCTCGGTACATGATCCCAAGGCCGCGCTCGACTATGCCGAGCGCCTCGCCGCCCTGCGCGAAGACCTCGCCGACCAGCTCGAGATCGTGATGCGGGTCTATTTCGAGAAGCCGCGCACCACTGTCGGCTGGAAGGGCCTGATCAACGATCCCGATCTCGACGGCAGCTTCGACATCAACAAGGGCCTGCGGCTGGCGCGCAACGTGCTGTCGGCGGTGAACAATCTCGGCCTTCCGGCCGGCGCCGAATTCCTGGACATGACGACACCGCAATACATCGCCGACC
>NZ_JBFUES010000861.1:0-3226 GCF_056403875.1 Bradyrhizobium sp. P2_E8 | reverse complement strand
GCGCCGGGAAGACGGGAAGACAGGTACATCCTCATCCCGTCCCAGAAGGTGGAGCGAAACAGAGACAATCCCGACGGCCGCAACCATCTTTGCGCCCCGCCGCCGTCCGCCTCTCTGGTCGACACGGTCTACTGCTTCGCGCTCGGAGGTGCCACGTGAGGTTCATACTGGTCAACGGCCGAACCCCTTTTCGCAAGACGTTCTGTCTATGGTGCTGCGAGGAGATCAGTGGCAGCTACTTGCGCGATGTCAGGACGTTGCTGCCCTACTGCGGGTACGAATGCTATGGGCTTCATCACGGGGCAGCATCGTTGATCGGGGGGCGTGCGCGCGCGGCATCTTGAGCAGACATGCGGGCGAGGCGAATCGGCGGGTGCGCGCCGGTCGGCAGGAGAGGACACGGCTTTGAGATTCATGCTCGTCAATCAGGAACGTCCCTGCCACGGCGCCGTCTGCAGTGCGTGCGCCCGGCCGCTGGGTTCGAGTTACGTCCGGCATGTGTCCAAGCAAGAGCGCTATTGCGACCAAGATTGCTACCGTCGGGATCAGCGGGCGGCCATGGAGCTGCTGTGGCCCTACCGCAGCTCGCTCGAGGCGATCGCGGTGCTGGGGGCGATCTCGAGCTGGAGCTGGATGATGCAGATGGGCGCGCTCTCGCGCTCGCTGACCGAGGTATATCTGCGCGCCCACGACCTTCTGACCACGGAAGGAGGTGACGGCTAGCTGAACCACGCAGGCCGCGCAGAATCGTCGGCCGCAGTCACCACGTCCAGCCCCGCGCCGCGTTCYAGCCCCGGCGGTCGCGAGGCTAGGGTGAGGGGGCTGCGGCCGATGCCGTTGGCGCCGCGCTCACTTCCTGCGTCGTGACGCGCTGCTCGGATTTCGCAGCGACCATGCCGCTGCTCTCGAACCGCGCACGGTAGACCAGCACGTTCTCAATCACCCGCTGGACGTAATTGCGCGTCTCCGACAGCGGGATGCGTTCGACCCAGTCGACCGGATCGACCTTGGGATCCCTGGGGTCGCCGCGCGCCTGCACCCATTCGCGCACGCGGCCGCGGCCGGCATTGTAGCCGGCGAAGGTCATGATCTGGTTGCCGCGATATTCCGACAACAGCGCGCTGAGCTCGGCCGCCCCCATCTGCGTGTTGTAGACGGGATCGGAGACCATCCTGTCCCAGTCATAGGTCAGGCCGAAGCGCTTTGCGGTGTCGCGCCCGGCTTCCGGCGTCACCTGCATCAGGCCGACCGCATTGGCGGGCGACTTGTCGCGCTGGTCGAACGAGCTTTCGGTGCGCGCCACCGAATAGATCACGCTGGTCTCGATCGCGGGCGCGACCTGCTTGTGCTCGGGGATGCCGATGGTCGGGAAGGCGTAATGGTCGAGCGCGAACCCGCGCGCCAGCGCCGACTTGCCCACCTCCAGCATGACACGGGCATCGTTGCGCCGCCCGGCCAGCTCGCCGAGGCCTTCGAGGGCGGCAACGTCGGTGCTCTCCTTGGCAAAATCCTCGGCGTAGTAGAACACCGTGTCGCGCTCGCCGACGCCATAGAGCATGTCGGCCGCGCGCACGCGCTCATCCAGCGTCTGCGTGTCGGCTGCGGCCAGCACGGGCGAGGGCGGGCGCAGCTCGATGCGGTCGAGGCCGAGCTTGGCGCGGGCGAGCTGACCGTAATAGGCGGTCGGGTAGCGCGCCGCCACTTGATAGCTCTGGCGCGCATCGGCCGTCGCCCCCATCGCTTCCGCGGCGCGGCCGCGCCAGTAATGGGCGCGCGACAGCGCGAGTGGATTGGCCGAGCCTTCGTCGATCGCGGCGAAGTGCATCATCGCCGTCCTGGGATCGTCGAGATAGCGCAGCGCGATCCAGCCGCACATGAAGTGGTAGTCGACGCGATAGACCTCCATCGCCGGCACGGCCGCCGCGCGCACCACGTCGTAAGCGGTCCTGGACTTGCCCTGGTCGAGCAGTTTTCGCGCCAGCAGACGACGCTCGCGCCACCAGGCGTCGGTGTCCTGCGCCGCCATGGTGTCGGGCGCGGCGGCCAGGATCACCTCGGCCGCGTCGTCGATGCGGTCCTTCTGGAGATGCCATTGCGCGCGGCACAGCACATAGCCGAGATCGCGGCGCGCCTCGGTCGACACGTCATCGAGATAATCCTTGGCCTTGTTGGCCTTGCCGGTGACGGCGGCGCAGGCCTTGACGATCGCGAGCGCATCTTCGCCGAGCCGTTTTGCGACGCGCCTTGCGCCGGCATAGTCCTTGGCCCCGAGCCGCTTGTCCATGCGGGCGCGATGGTCGTCGGCAGTGAAGAGATCGCGGAACGCCTCGTAGGCGTCTTCCTCGCTGCGCTCCGACAATTCGTCCGTGCGCCAGGCCTCGCGGACGAGGCGGGCAGCCCTGTCGGCGTCGCCTTCGGCGAGCAGCACGCGGRCGAGCGCGAACTTGCCCTTGGCGCTGGTCGGGCGGTCCATGGTGAATCTGTGCACGGTGGCCGCGTCGGTCTTCTCCTGCCACAGCCGCGCCTCGGCACGCCGGCGCAGCAGCGCGCTGCTCGGCCAGTCCGGATTGGCGGCGAGGAAGGCGGCGTAGCGTTTGAAATTCGCGGTGCTCTCGGAATGGCGCAGCATGAACCAGTCGGCGAGCTTCTGCCCGGCGGGGTCAGCGATGCGGTCGCGCGCCGCGCCCGCGTCATCGGTCTTGCCCTTGCGCGCGAGATCGATCGCGTCCTTGAGTGCGGCGAGGTCGCCGGTCAGCGGCGGGGGCGCCGGCTTGTCTGACGGCTCGTCGTCCTGCTTCTTCGACTTGCGCTTCGCTTCGGCGTGCTTGCCATGGCGCGATTTCGCCGCGGCATGGCGCTGCTTGCCGGCTTTCGCCTCATGCGTCTTCTTCGACGCGGACGATTTGTGATGGCTCTTCGCCGCCAGCTCCGTCGGAAGGAGAGCCAAGGCGGCCACGGCAACGACACACGCGAGCGAGCGTAGGCACTGGTTCATTCCGTGGTCCCCCTGCGAAACCAGTACAAACCAAAGTCCGCGACGACATGCGGCTCGAGAATCAAAGCATCGAAAACGATGCCACGGCATCGTTTCGCATTTGTCACGCTGTCGCAACATTGCGGCAAAATACGGATGGAGCGCGGGAACTCTTGCAACGCGGGATAGAGCCGGGCCTTTAACCTTTGTTAACGAATGAGGCTCGCGCGACGGTTGCGCGCGGTCCAGGGC
>NZ_JBFUES010000860.1:0-3227 GCF_056403875.1 Bradyrhizobium sp. P2_E8 | reverse complement strand
GCTTTGCAGCCAGCTCGGCAGCGGCCTTGTCGGCGAGCGCCTTCTCGGCGGCCTGCTTGTCGGCCAGCACCTTGGCTGCAGCAGCCTCGGCATCCTTCCTGCGCTGCTCGGCCGCGGCCGCCTTGGCCTCCTCGATCTGCTTGGCCTTCTCCGCCGCCAGCCGGGCATCCTCGGCGGCCTTGGCGGCGGCAGCCGCCTTGTCCTGCTCGGCTTTCTTGGCGCGGTCCGCCGCAAGCCGCGCCTTCTCCTCCTCTGCCTGCCGAGCCTTGTCTGCGGCCGCAGTGCGGGTTTCTTCGGCGGCGATCTTGTTCAACTGGCCCTTGGCGAGATCGGTGTAGAAKCCATTCGGAAAGCGGTTGAGGAAGGCAGTCCATCCTTCACGCGTGCCAAGCTGGAGCGCYAGCTCGTAGTCGCGCCGGATTTCGCTGTCGGGGCTTGCCTGCGGCCCTGTCGCGACYGGTTTCGCTGYGACCAGCGGCACGTCGTCGCCGCCGAGCGAACCGTAGACATAGGGCTCCTGCTTGTAGCCGGTGTTCTTCAAGACATCGTCGCGGACGAAGCCRAARGCCTTGCGCAGRTCGAGCCCTGGCGTCGGCAGACGCTCGACCAGAGCTGCCGCGAACGGGCTGTTCTTGGAGTCGCCRTCYGACGCMGTCGAGCCCGCCTTGGCGGCGAAGGCRATCATGGTGTTCGGGCTGGTCGCCTCSACCTTGGCRAGRCCGCGCCCGATGGCGCGGGAAGCGACCGTGCGCTTCATCGTCTTGGCGAACGGATTGTCCCTGCAGGCGTCCAGAATGACSARGCGAAGCTGCTTGGCAGGCTCCACCGCAAAGAGCGCCCGGTCGAGCGCGACGGTCTCGTCGAGCACGTCGCCATCGGTTTCCAGCGCGGCATCCGTGGGGATCAAATAGTTCGTGCCGTCGAGCTCGATGCCGTGCCCGGCATAGTAAATGACGGCAACTTGGGCATCGCGGGTCCGGCCCGCGAACTCGCGCAATGACCGGCGCATGTCGGCGGCGTTGAGGTCGAGCCTGACATCGACATCGTCGAAGCCGGCCTTCTTGAACATGCCGCCGACCAGGGTGGCGTCGTTCACGGGATTGGTGAGCCGGGGGACGCTCTTGTAGGCCGAATTGCCGATGACGAGCGCGACGCGCTTCTCGGCCTGCGCAGAACCGGTCCCAAGYCAGGTCGCAAGAATTAGCAAAACAAACAGCCGAAGCCGCATTCCAGCCCCCGAATGCAATAGCGTCAGATTACTCGCACAATGCCCAAGTGCAATCTATGATCAGTGATATCAGTCACACATCGGTGCGGCGATCCGGGCAATTCCGTCCCGCCGGAAGATGCGCAACCGCGTCAGGTCGGCGTCCTCTTGACCCCATTGTGCTCTGGTTTGGTGTTCCTGATTTGCCCGACGGGTCAAAGGTACTTCGAAAAATACGAAAATGCTAACGCTGCCGATGGTCAGGTAGTTCGTCCCATCCAATTCAATGCCGTGCCCGGCGTAATAAATGACCGCAACCTCGGCGGCCGCCGGTTGTACAGTGCTAAAAAACGTTCGTTGAACGCTGGCTGTTGGTTGGGTAGCAGCTGACGAATAGACTAATTGCACTCCTCCTGTGCTTCACCGGTGCTATTTGTCCCGTGCTTGAACCGTTGATAGGGCACCACCCGGCATCCAGGCTTTACGGGACGGCAGCCGGCATTATTGCAAATCAATTGTCCCGTCGCCTGCGGCTTCGCCGGCGTGGTCTCGCTCTTCTTCCTCTCGTCGTCCCGCTTCTTGGCGTCATCGCGGGTCGCGACCGGCTTCTTGTCCTGCGCCTTYTCGCATTCATTGTCGTCATTGAYGCGATAGCCGGCGCGGCAGGYGATCTTSACGCAAGCRTCRCCRTCGGCCTTGAAGCCGTGATCGCACACCAGCGGGCAGACCCGGCCGGGCTTGGCCTTGATGGCGTCGAGCGCCTCGAMGCTGGCGAGCTTGGCGTCGAGCTTTGTCCCAGCATATTTATTGAACAGTGTCAGCGAACGTTGCGATGAGGCATTCCACTCGCCGTCTGCCGATGCCGCCAGACACCCRACGCGACGGAGCTCCGACTGCACCAGCTTTGCAGTCTCCTGCGGCGAGAGACTGGGCGACGATTGAGCTGGGGTTACCGCTGCGACCTTCTGCTCACCCTGCGCCTTGTCATTTGCTGGCTTTGCAGCCAGCTCGGCAGCGGCCTTGTCGTTCGCGATCTTGTCGGCGAGCGCCTTCTCGGCGGCCTGTTTCTCGGCCAGCGCCTTGGCCACGGCGGCCTCGGCATCTTTCCTCCGCTGCTCGGCTGCGGCAGCCTTTGCTTCCTCGACCTGCTTGGCCTTCTCGGCCGCCAGCCGGGCGTCCTCGGCTGCCTTGGCGGCGGCTGCGGCCTTGTCCTGCTCGGCCTTCTTGGCTCGCTCCGCGACGAGCCGCGCCTTCTCGTCTTCGGCCTGCCTGGCCTTCTCGGCTGCGGCCGCGCGCGCATCTTCGGCCCCGATCTTCTTCAACTGCACCCGCGCAAGGTTCGCATAGAAGCCCTCAGGATAGGTCTGGAGAAACGCTTCCCATGCGTCGCGATCACCCGCCTGCAGCGCCAGCTCATAGTCGCGGCGAACTGCATCCTGGGGATTTGCCTGCGGCCCGGTGGCGACCGGCTTCGCTGCGATCAGCGGCACGTCGTCGCCGCCGAGCGAGCCGTAGACATAGGGCTCCTGCTTGTAGCCGGTGTTCTTCAAGACATCGTCGCGGACGAAGCCAAAGGCCTTGCGCAGATCGAGCCCTGGCGTCGGCAGCCGCTCGACCAGGGCGGCGGCGAACGGGCTGTTCTTGGAGTCGCCGTCTGACGCAGTCGAGCCCGCCTTGGCGGCGAAGGCAATCATGGTGTTCGGGCTGGTCGGCTCGATCTTGGCGAGACCCCGGCCAATGGCGCGGGAGGCGACCGTGCGCTTCATCGTCTTGGCGAACGGATTGTCCCTGCAGGCGTCCAGAATGACGAGGCGAAGCTGCTTGGCAGGCTCCACCGCAAAGAGCGCCCGGTCGAGCGCGACGGTCTCGTCGAGCACGTCGCCGTCGGTTTCCAGCGCGGCATCCGTGGGGATCAAATAGTTCGTGCCGTCGAGCTCGATGCCGTGCCCGGCATAGTAAATGACGGCAACTTGGGCATCGCGGGTCCGGCCCGCGAACTCGCGCAGCGACCGGCGCATGT
>NZ_JBFUES010000859.1:0-3240 GCF_056403875.1 Bradyrhizobium sp. P2_E8 | reverse complement strand
GCCCTTGGGCGTGCCGCCGTCGCCCTCGCGCTTGTTGGCGAGAATACCGCCCCGCCCCAGCGCCACCGGAATCGTCAGCGCTCCGGCGGTCAGCCAGCCCCGGCGCGGATTACCGGCGGCAGGCTTAACGCGGATCGTTCGAAGCGGTCCGGAGCTTCCGGTCTTGGTGTAAGTAGCTGAAGCAACGTTGTTTTTCATGTGACCGTGCGATGTCGCATTCATTACAGGACATTCATCAAGATGCCCTGCTATTCTAGGTTAGAGTGCTTCTGGCTTGTGAATCGGTAACAGCCCACTACTTCAACACGAACAACAATAATAACAGCGACCCCTAAACTTCCCCTCGCGGCTGGGCGCGGCATGCATGCGCGCCGAGCCGGACCCCAAAAGGATGATACCCTATGGCCAATGCCCGCAAGATCCTGATCGTGGATGACGATACCGATCTGCGCGATACGTTGGTGGAGCAATTATCGCTGCACGAAGAATTCGAAGCCTCCGCCGTCGATACCGGCGCCAAGGGCGCGAGCGCCGCAAAGGCCAATTCCCCCGATCTCGTCCTGATGGATGTCGGCCTGCCCGACACCGATGGCCGCGAGGTGGTCCGCTCCCTGCGCAAGGGCGGCTTCAAGGCTCCCATCATCATGCTGACCGGGCATGACACCGATTCCGACACGATTTTGGGCCTGGAATCCGGCGCCAACGACTACGTCGCAAAACCCTTCCGCTTCGCCGTGCTGCTGGCCCGCATCCGCGCCCAGCTCCGCCAGCACGAGGCCAGCGAGGATGCGGTGTTCTCGGTCGGCCCCTACAGCTTCCGGCCCGGCTCCAAGATGCTGACCGCCGCCAATGCGCGCAAGGTCCGGCTGACGGAGAAGGAAACCGCCATCCTCCGCTTCCTCTACCGCGCCGGCCAGATGCCGGTGTCGCGCGAGACCCTGCTCCAGGAGGTCTGGGGCTACAATTCCGGCGTCACCACCCACACGCTGGAAACCCACATCTACCGCCTCCGCCAGAAGATCGAGAAGGACGCCGCCAACCCGGAGATCCTGGTCACGGAAGCCGGTGGCTACAAGCTGGTGCCGTGATACGCTTCAGGGGCGTGCGAATCGTTTTAGATCGCGTGCCCTTGAGCCTCGGATCTGAATGTCAATCGACGACGACGTAGCGCTTCTCGAGCGGGTCCCGACATTGCGCCTGTTGGGAGACGCCTCGTTGCGCATGCTGGCGATCGGCTCCGAGCAGCGTGACTTCGTCCGCGGCGACATCCTGTTCAATCTCGGCGACGACGCCGATGCCGGCTTCGTAGTCCAGCGCGGCGCCTTCCGGGTCGAGGACGGCGCCGGCGCCGAGATGATCGCAGGTCCCGGCGCGCTGATCGGCGAGCTCGCGCTGGTGGTGCCGATGAAGCGGCCGTCGAGCGCGATCGCGCTGGAGCATTCCTCCGTCATCCGCGTCGCGCGCAGCCTGTTTCAGCGCGTGCTCGAAAGCGACCCCGCCGCCGCCGTTCGCCTGCGCGACGAATTCGCCGTTCGCTCCAGCCAGATCGCGAGCGATATCCTGATGGCCGGTGCGAAGCTGACGACGTGAGCTGTCGTCCTGGCGAAGGCCAGCTTCGTAGCCCGGATGGAGCGAAGCGCAATCCGGGATTCGCGGATACGGAAAGGCTGTCCCGGATTACGCTGCGCTCCATCCGGGCTACAGGCTTCCCGTGACGTTAAACCTCGAGCGTCACCGTGACAGGCACATGGTCCGACGGCCGCTCCCAGCTCCGCGCGTCGCGGAGAATCTTGAAGTCCTGGACCGCATCTTTCAGCGCGCGCGAGACCCAGATGTGGTCGAGGCGGCGGCCGCGGTCGCCGACGGTCCAGTCGGCGGAGCGGTAGCTCCACCACGTGTAGACCTTTTCCGACATCGGAATGCGCTCGCGCGCGACGTCGACCCACTCGCCGGCTGCGAGCGCCGCGTTCAGCTTCTCGGTTTCGACAGGCGTGTGCGACACCACTTTCAGGAGCTGCTTGTGCGACCAGACGTCGTTCTCATGCGGGGCGACGTTGAGATCGCCGACCAGGATGTGGCGGTCCTCACCGCGCGGATGCAGCGGCTCGCAGGCCTTCATCTCGTCGAGGAAGCGGAGCTTGTGATCGAACTTCTCGTTCAGCGCGGGATCGGGAATGTCACCGCCGGCCGGCACGTAGAAATTATGCAGCACCAGCGGCTTTGCGATGCTGGCCTTGTCGCCGAAGGACACGGAAATGTGGCGCGAATCCACCTTGTCGCAGAAGGTGCGGATGTCCTTGGACTCGAACGGGATCTTCGAGACGATGGCGACGCCGTGATAGCCCTTCTGCCCGTTCAGCGCGACATGCTCATAGCCGAGCCGCTTGAAACGCTTCAGCGGAAAGGCGTCGTCAATGCACTTGGTCTCCTGGAGGCACAGCACGTCCGGCCGCGCGCTCTTGAGGAATTTCGCGACCAGATCGATGCGCAGCCGCACCGAATTGATGTTCCAGGTTGTCAGGGAAAGACGCATGAGAGATGCGTCTTAGCATGGATTGGCGCGGGGAAAATGCTTGTCCGCAGGGCCGAAATTGTCGGTGGGTTAGCCGAAGGCGTAACCCACCAACCTTGAACCTACGGAGATAAACAGTGGTGGGTTATGCCGAGCAGATGCGCTTTGCGCATCTGCAGGGCTAACCCACCCTACGCACCGTCAGCCCGGCGACGGGCCGTAATTGGTGAAGTCGATCTTGAACATGCCGGGATCGAGCTTCTTGGTTGCGTCGAGATTGTAGATCGCGATCGTGGTGTCGTAGCCCTGCGGSTCGGTGACGGTCCACTGCTTCAGCTGGCCGTCCTTGGCGCCGAACATCAGCAAGAGGCGGCTGGTGCCGACCAGCGCCTGCTTCTCCTCGATGGTGACGCTGACGAAGACGTCGTCGGCCGAGACGTTGACGACATTGGTGTCCTTCATCAGGTCGATGCGATCGGACAGCAGGAAGCGCAGCGGCGTCTGCGACAGCGGATAGACATCCTGGGTGGCGAGCTTGCGGTCGCGCACCACCAGCGACGATCCGTCGGCGACGATGTCGATCGGGCTCGGCGCGTCATATTCGAAGCGCACCTTGCCCGGCTTCTGGATGTAGAAATCGCCCTGCGTCTTGCTGCCGTCGGGACCGACCTGGACGAAATTCCCGACCAGCGTCGAGAGCGAGGACAGATAGGCGCTGACCTTGGCCG
>NZ_JBFUES010000858.1:0-3240 GCF_056403875.1 Bradyrhizobium sp. P2_E8 | reverse complement strand
ATCGAAGAGGGTGCATTGGTCGGCATGGGCTCGATCGTGATGAACGGCGCGAAGATCGGCCGCAACAGCATCGTCGGCGCCGGTTCCGTCATCACCGAGGGCAAGGAGTTTCCCGAACGCTCCCTGATCATCGGCTCGCCCGCACGCGTGATCCGCACGCTCGACGATGCCCAGGTGCAGAGGATGGGAAGCGCGGCGAAGTTTTACGTCGCCAACGGCCCGCGCTTCAGGAAAGGCCTGAGGCGGATCGGCTGATGCGCGTGCCGGCTCTCCTCAGCCGGGGATGTTGGCGCGCGCGGCGCGCTCGCCCTCGGCAAAAGGATCGCGATCGGTCATCGTGATTTGGCCTTTCTGGCTTTGGGACGCGCGGCCGGCTTGTCCGGTTCGGCGCCGAGCCTGGCGCTTTTGCGCAATGCGTCCCGGAGATCGATCGGGATGCCGTGCTTCTTCAGCAGGTCGGCAAAGGCTTCGTCCGCGAGCTCTTGAAACGTCGCCATCCTGTCGCGTCCCAGTTGCTTGAGCTTGTCGAACGTGTCCTCGTCGAACGCGATCAGTTTGCGCATGATCGTGGCTGCCTCCTCGTTTCAAGCTGATGTGACGGCACTTGTTCCGGAACGGGCCATGGTCCGGACCGTTGACAGGTAAAGGAGCATTTCCAATGGCCACCTCGCCTGCAACCGCTTCGATGAAGACCTTGATCGTGATCCTCAGCCTCGCGGCAATGCCGGCCGTATCATTCGCGCAAGCGACCGGCGGCTCTGCGGGATCCACTGGCGGTTCGTCGGGATCGACGACCGGAGGCGTCGCCAACTCGCCGGCGCCGCCGCCCGGCACCAACAGCCTGGGGACGGCTCAATCGTCCGGACCCGGCACCGGCTCCGGAGTCACCACCGGCACCGGCTCCGGCGCGGCCGCCGATGCCACCGTCAATACCGAGAACCGGCAGCTCGACAAGAAGATGAAGAGCATCTGCCGCGGCTGCTGATGCTCGCGCGGAAGTGAGACAGTGTGGCTGTCAGGAGTGCCCCGATAGCATTAGCTTGATCCTGCTTTGAAGCGTGGAGCGTGTCCACGCAGAGGATCGAGTAAATGTTACGCAAGATGATCATGGCAGCGCTGGCCGTCGCAGCGGTCGGTCTCTCGGCGCCGCAGGCGGCCCAGGCGCGGGGCGGTTTTGGACATGGCGGCGGCTGGGGCCATGGCGGCTGGGGTCATGGCGGCCACTGGCATGGCGGCGGCTTCTGGCCCGGCCTCGCCATCGGCGCGGGCATTGCCGGTGCCGGCTATTACGGTGGCTATTATGGCTACGGCTCCCCGTATTACGGCGACCCGTATTATTATGGTACCGGCTACGACGACGGTTATGGCGGATGCTATGTCGTGCGTAAGCGCGTGATGACGCCATCGGGATGGCGCTTCAGGCGCGTCGACGTCTGCGAGTGAGCGGGAAGACCTGCCGGCCTGCTAAAAAACAAGGCCGTTGACGCAGTATACCGTCAACGACCTTGCCAGCCCCGGACATTGAAATCGGCTCACACCATCCGGTGACGGCGAGCATCGCGCGGAATCACACGGGCGAATGTGATCCAGTTCACAAGTGACGAAAATTATGTCTGCGTGGGTGACCGGCTCAGCCGCGCGAGCGCTTGCGCGCGCTGGCATGGACGCGATTGCGCGCCGGTTTCCTGCGGGTAACCGACGGCGTCTCGGCCTCGGTGGCCCGGGCACTGGCAAAGGACTGGCGCAGGCCGTCGATGGACTCGTTCAGCGTCGCCACCTGCTCCGACAGGCGCTTGGTATCGGCCTGCTGGGCCGCGAGCAGCCGCTTCACGGTCTGGAGCTGGTCCTGCACGACCTGGAGCTGGTCGATCGATTCCTGCTGGGTCGCCTCCAGCCCCTTGGTCTTCTCGACCAGCTGCTCGGAGGCCTGGGCCGTGCGGGCCTGGAGCTGGCGTGACGCGACCACCCGGTCGGCCTCCGGCGCAGCGCCGGTATAGGCGCGCCAGATCGCAATCGAAGTCACGCCGGCGATCAGCAAGAGGAGGGCGGCGGCGGTCAGCGCGATGGGCTGGGCGCCGAGGCGAAACAGGGGGTTGGACGGTGTGTCCTCTGCGAGATCGATCATCGCTGACAAAACCCAAATTGAAACTTGGTGAGTGGCGAAGACCGGCAACCCAGGGGCCGCCGGGATGTCCCGAAAACGCAACAGTTCGGCAACAAATGGGACCAAAAAGAGGCTGAAGGCGAAAAACCAGCAATCTTCTGGCCTTAAGGCCTCCAAAGGCCCCGCCGGAAGCGGCGATCAGGGCTGAAACGGCGAAAACGGCCCGGAATAGGTCTTCGACCGTGGCGCAGCGTAGGGCCCCAGCCGGGACGTCTTCAGGCCGAGTCGCACGAGCGATTCCGCCAGTGTCACGGCGGCAGCGACGCCGTCGACCACGGGCAGGCCATGCGCGGCGGCGAGCTCGGCGGCGAGATCGGCCATGCCGGCGCAGCCGAGCACGATGGCCTCCGCGCGGTCGTTTCGGATCGCGGCCGTGATCTCCGCGGAGATTTTTGCGAGCGCATCGGCGTTGCGCTCCTCGAGCGCGAGCACCGGGACCTCGGCGGCACGGACGCGAGCGCAGCGACCGGCGAGGCCGTACTTCGTCAGATTATGCTCGATCGGCACGATGGAGACACCGAGCGTCGTCACCACGACAAAGCGCGCCGCGATCAGGCTCGCCATGTGGAAGCCCGCTTCGCCAATGCCGATCACCGGCGCTTTCGCGGCCGTGCGTGCCGCGTCGAGGCCGGTGTCGTCGAAGCAGGCGATGATGTGGGCGTCCGCGCCGTCGCGGTCGGCCTCGCGGATGCAGCCGAGCATGCCGGGGACGGCGAAGGCCTCGTCGTAAAAGCCCTCGATCGAGACCGGGCCCATCGCCGGCTGGCGCGCGTCGATCTCGGTGCCGGGCAGGGCGACGCTGCGCGCCGCGGCGGCGATCTTCGCCGTCATCGACGCGGTGGTGTTGGGATTGACGACGTGAAGTCGCATCAGATCAGACAAGCCCCTTCTCAGACAAGTCCTTTGCCGGCGTCCGAGCCCTTGGCCGCCTGCCGCTTGTTCAGCACGTGGATGGTGCCGAGCGCAAGCGTGATCACCGTGAACGAGACGGCGGAGATCACGGTGCCGAGCGCGTAGATGTCGGGGTTCGTCACGGTGGTGGTGAGGCCCTGGAGATCGAGCGGCAACGTATTCAC
>NZ_JBFUES010000857.1:0-3246 GCF_056403875.1 Bradyrhizobium sp. P2_E8 | reverse complement strand
CAAGAGGTMGTTTTGCGAAGGCTCGGAGTGGGCGCTTTGCCTCACACTTCTCCCTGGGATTATGGGTCCCGGGCTCGCGACTTCGTCGCGCCCCGGGACGACAGTGGAGAAATGTAGCGGCGCTTCTACCTACCACATCCGTCTCGCGCTGCTCCAGCTCTTCAGCGACGCCCACACGCCGCGCGACAGGCGGAAGCAGTCGACGGGTGTGGAGGAGCCCAGCGCCAGGAAGCGGTGCAGCTGGACGCCGCTCCACTGGAAGCCGCACTTTTCCAGCACCTTGCGCGAGGCGGGGTTGGTGACGCGCGCGCCGGCATAGAGGTGGTCGTCCTCGAACTCCTCGAAGAAGAAGTCGATCGCGCCGCGCGCGGCCTCGGTGGCGAAGCCCCGGCCCCAATGCTCGACGCCGAGCCAGTAGCCGAGCTCGGCATTGTCGGGCTTCGAACAGTCGATCCCGACCATGCCGACCGGTCCGCGGTCGTGCTCGATCAGGAACACGGTCTCGCTGCCGATCTCGGCGGTGGCGCGGACGAATTCGACGGCGTCGTCCTGCGAATAGGGATGCGGCAGGCGGCGGGTATTTTCCGCGACACGGCGGTCGTTGGCGAGGTGGGCGATGGTCCTGACATCGGCAAGTGTCGGGCGCCGCAAGGTCAGCCGTTCGGTGGCGACGACGCTCGGTCTCGCCGCCCGCAAGGTGGTGCTCGAAAAATCCTGCAACATGTCCGGCTCCGTCGAAGTCACTAAGACAAAACGAAAGGGGAGGCCGGTTTCCCGCCTCCCCTGGAGCCTACTTGTGGACTCCGCCGGTTTGGTCAGGACCCGGCGGACTCCAAATTTGATCCACCGTCTATTCAGCCGCCTCTGCGATCGGGAGCACCGATACGAACGTGCGGCCGTTGGCTTTGGCTTGGAACGTGACGCGACCCTCGATCTTGGCGAACAAAGTGTGGTCCGTGCCCATGCCGACATTAAGGCCGGGATGCCAGGTGGTGCCGCGCTGACGCGCAATGATGTTGCCGGGAATCACAACTTCCCCGCCGAACGCCTTGATACCGAGGCGCTTGCCCTTGGAATCGCGACCGTTGCGCGATGAACCGCCTGCTTTTTTGTGAGCCATGGCTCGTCTCCGAAATCCTGAGTAGTTCTAGATCAATTCCTTGACGGAATCATTTCACAATTTCTCACGCATCAATTCGTGAATTGGCGTGATCAATTTATGCGGCGGCGTCTTCCTTGGTCGCTTCCTTGGCGACCTTCTCCCTTTTCGGACGCGGCCCCTTGGTGGGCTTGGCGTTGTCCGTCAGGATCTCGCTGACGCGCAGCACCGTGATCTCGTCGCGGTAGCCACGCTTGCGGCGCGAATTCTTGCGGCGGCGCTTCTTGAACGCGATGACCTTGGGGCCGCGCTTGTGGTCGAGCACCTCGACCGCCACGGACGCACCGGCCACCGTCGGCAGGCCCAGGATCGGCGTGTCGCCGCCGACCACCAGAACTTCATTCAGCTGCACGATCGAGCCGACTTCGCCTTCGATCTTGCCTACTTCCAAGACATCATCCGGAGCGACGCGGTACTGCCGGCCGCCGGTTTTGATGACTGCGAACATCGTTGTTTTCCTTCGTGTTCAATCCCGGCCTCGCGACAGTCTGTCGGGGCCGGCTTTTTGTCAGTCGCTATGGGTTTATGCGAGTTTTGTGCGGGCGGGAGTTATCCCTTTGAAAACCCACACAAAAACAAGCGGCGCGAGAAACGCCCCGCGCCGGGTGTGGGACTTATAGCCGCCGGACGCCGCAAGTCAAGGAAAACCGCCGAAAAAGGCCCGGATTTGAAGGATTTGGCCGCCCGTCCGCCCGTTAGCCGATTCTCCGCCGGCTTTGCAACCAACGGGTTCCCGCGCCGTTGTCCCAAGATTTCGCAAGCGGGCAAGGGCACCCATGGCAACGGACGAACTGGTCGCGACGACGGGCATTGCGCAGCACGGCGCGAGCCGCCTGCCGTCGGTGGATGTCGACAGTTTCAACCTCGAGATCAAGGACGAGGACGGTTTTCTCGGCGACCGCGCCAGCAAGGGCGCGTTCCGCGACATCCTCGACCGCTGGCGCAAGCCGCTGCGCAAGACCGGCGAGGACCCGTTCGGCAAGGAGCCCTCGGACCAGATCAGCAAGAAGACACTGGATGCGATCCTGATCGGCGACGACACCGAGGCCTCGGCGCTGGTGCACAGCGCGATCGAGGATTTCGCCCAGGAGCTCGCTTATGTCACGCGCCGCTTCCTCAAGACCAAGGCCTGGGCCAAGACCGAGCGCATCATCGTCGGCGGCGGATTTCGGGATTCCAGGCTCGGCGAGCTCGCGATCGCGCGCACCGAGATCATCCTGAAATCCGAGGACTTCAAGATCGACATGCAGCCGATCCGCCATCATCCCGATGAAGCCGGCCTGATCGGCGCGCTGCATCTCGCGCCGTCATGGATCTTCGAGGCCCATGACAGCATCCTCGCCGTCGATATCGGCGGCACGAATATCCGCTGTGGCCTCGTGGAAACCAGCTGGAAAAAGGCAAAAGACCTGTCGAAGGCCAAGGTCGTGACATCCGAGCTGTGGCGTCATGCCGATGACGAGCCGACGCGCGAAGGCGCGGTGAAGCGGCTCACCAAGATGCTGAAGGGGCTGATCACCGAGGCCGAGACCGAAGGCTTCAAGCTCGCGCCCTTCATCGGCATCGCCTGCCCCGGCGTGATCAACGCGGACGGCTCGATCGAAAAGGGTGCGCAGAACCTGCCGGGCAATTGGGAGAGCAGCAAGTTCAACCTGCCGGCAAGCCTGAGCGAGGGCATCCCCGAGATCGGCGAGCACGACACCGCGATCCTGATGCACAATGACGGCGTGGTTCAGGGCCTGTCGGAGGTGCCGTTCATGCAGGACGTGGAGCGCTGGGGCGTGCTCACCATCGGCACGGGCCTCGGCAATGCGCGCTTCACCAACCGCCGCAAGGACAATGGGAAAGACCGTGATTCTACCGAGAACGGGAAGAAAAAGGCCAAGTCTGACAAGGAGTAACCTTGACTGGTTAGGTTAAGGGACGGATTGCGTTGCGGTGCATGGGGCACCCGCTACGGTCGAATTTGTCGCCTCACCTGGCCGGCGAAGCCGCCCTTCCTGGCCAGCATTTCAATGAGCGGCACCGGGACCGCCAGTGTTTACCGCGTCTGGCGGTCCCGACCCCTCTTTCGGAGTCCCAGAGCG
>NZ_JBFUES010000856.1:0-3258 GCF_056403875.1 Bradyrhizobium sp. P2_E8 | reverse complement strand
GTAGGACGCGGCGAGGTCCGCGTTAGCCACACAAGCGGACGTCGACGATGCATGAGCCGATGTCCGCCGCGGGCCAAACCCGCAAGTCATCGCATCAACTATTCGATTGGCGCGCCGCGACAATCGCGTACAGTAGTTTCGCGGTGCTGTACCCAATGTCTTCCCGCGTCAAACCCATGCGCAGGATCACCAATTTACGCGAGGGGATGATCGCGATCACCTGGCGGAGGTGCCCTTGCAACATGAATGTGTCGGCCGGGAGGGTGAATCCCTGGCCCGGCCCTAACCAAAGCTGTCCGCGACCGTAGACCGGACCATGTCCCTTGTCGGATGCCGGCACGGGCGAGCGCATGTAGTCGACGAAGCCCATCGGCAAAAGCTGTTCGCCGTTCCACTCTCCGTTCAGGCGCAGGAATTCGCCGAAGCGCGCCCAATCATGCGCATTGGCGAAGAGAAAGCCTTCGCCAAGGAATGTGCCTGAAGGGTCGGATTCGAGAACGGCGCTGGTCATGCCCAACGGCTTGAACAATCGCTGCTGCGGATAAGCGCGCGCGTCCGCTCCAACCGCGTTCTGCCAGAGCCGCGCCAGCAGGACGGACGAACCGCCGGAATAGTTGAACCTCGTTCCGGGCGGAGCGACAAGGGGGCGGTCTCTCGCGAAAGCCGCCGCATCCTTTGCGAGATTCTCCAATCCGTCGGGATCGGGAGAATCGCCATCTTCACTCCATTTCAAACCGCTTGTCATGGCCATCAAATCGGCCACCGAAATGTCCGCGCGCGCGTCGCCAGCCCATTGCGGAAATAGACTTTTCTGATCGAGCGAAAGCTTTCCGTCCTTGATCGCCATGCCGGCCAGGGCGGCATTCACGGTCTTCGTCATCGACCAACCTTGCAAGGGCGTCGAAGCGTTGAAGCCTTCGCCATAGGTTTCACCGACGATGCGCCCGTTCTGGACGACGACGATCGCGCGCATGCCAGGCCCCTGGAGCGTCGGATCGTTCAGCGCCGCCAACAAAGCCTTGTCGTCGGACAATTGCGCCCTCTCGCCCGCCGGCCAGAGCGCATCGGACTTTTCCGGCAGGGAAGGCGGCGCGGCGCCATAGGGGGCAGCGTCCTTCGAGACCAGTGTGCAACCACGTCCCTCCTCATATTGGGCGTAGCGTTTGGCGAACAGGCCTCGAAATGCCACCTCGACACGCTGGTTGGCGGCGTCCACCCTGATTTTCAGACGGCTGACGATGCGAGGAAGCGCAAGCGCCACATCGCTTCCGATCACCGCGTCCGCGTCGCGTTTGGCAATGAACACGTTCGAACAAACCATTTTTGCCGCATAGGCCGAGGCGGACAGCATCCCATCGGGTGGGCTGAAGATCAGCCAACCGCTGAACCCCAAGATCCCGAGAAGCACAATCGCGACAAGAAATTTGAACGTAGTCAGAACAAGTCGCATGCTTCCTCGCCCCTCCGCTTTACCCTACGCCCTATGTTGTGCCGCCTGCGGCTGCTCCGCTGGAAGCAATTGCACGTGCTGTCAATCGCCGCGCGATCGGCATCAGCATGTAGGGCGCAAGGTGAATTGGAAACTGCGTCAGCGCGAAGTAGAGCCAGGTCGTCGCCGGCAGCGCGCCCGCGGTCGCGGCCAGCATCAGCCCGAGATTGCGCTGTGACACCATCAGGCCGATTGCGAAGGCGCGCTCATGGCCGACGCGGCGGAAGATCAGCGTCGTGACGGCGAGCAGGGTGAAATAGACGGCAAAGGCGAGCAGCGCGACGCCGATCGTGAACAGGGGGGCGGCGAGGAAGTCGGCTGCGACGTCGCCCATCACCGCCGAGGCGAACACCAGCAGGATGACGATGTTGATGCCGTCGATCGGACGCTTGTGGCGCTGGATCGCCTCGCTGCCGAACAGGCGGCGGATGACGGTCGCCGCAAGCAGCGATGCCGTGAGGATTCCGAGCAGCTTCAGGCCGAGCGTGAGCGGCGAGATGTTGAGCATGCCGCCGAGAAACAGGCTGGCAAACAACGAGGCGGTGAAGGGGACGAGCGCGGTCGAGGTCACCAGCGTGACCAGCACCAGCGTGGCATCGAGGCCCATTAGCGCTGCGAGCGCCGGCGCGGCCATCATCGGCGAGGCCATGCCCTGGAGCATCAGCGCGAGAGCAAGGCCGGGCGAGCTGTCGCTGAGCCCGGTTGCACGAGCAATCAGCCCGACGATCAGCGGCACGCCGATCGTGGTCCAGGCGGTGGCGGCCGCAACCAGCGCCGGCCGGCGCAGATGTCCGTAGAGCGCGGTCAGGTCGACGCGCATGAAGGAGATGCAGAGCAGAAGGAAAATTGCCTCGGTGACGTAGGGGCGCAGCAGCGCGCCGAGCGGCGGCACCGCAACCGCGATGAAGGCGATCGCCGCAACAGCGCGCGTGCCCTGGTCACCGAGCCAGGTCAGCCCGCGCAGGGGAATGGCGAAGATCGTTTGAAGATTGGAAGCCATGCGCAACGGCGTTGTCAGCCCAATCCCTTCAACCACGTGCCGATCTCGCTGACGGCGACATTGGCCTTTGGCAACAGCTTGCCCATGGTGAAGAAGCCGTGGAATTGGCCGGGAAAGTGCTTGTACTTGACGGGCACGCCGGCCTGTTTCAGGCGCGCGGCATATTCGTCGCCTTCATCGCGCAGCGGATCGGCACCGGCGGTCAGCACATAGGCGGGCGGCAGGCCGGCAAGGTTTTCCGCGCGCGCCGGCGAGGCACGCCAGTCGTGGATGTCGGCGGCGGCGCTGAGGTAGTGATCGCGAAACCAGCGGATCACCGAATGCGTCAGCAGCACGCTGGTCTCGGGTTCGCTGTGGGAGCCGTGCGTCATGGCGAAATCGGTCGCCGGATAGATCAACACCTGGCCCGCGATCGCGGGACCGTTGCCGTCGCGCGCGGCGAGCGCCACGACCCCGGTGAGATTGCCGCCGGCGCTGTCGCCGCCGATCGAGAGACGGGCGGCGTCGATGCCGAGCTCGCGTGCGTTCGCTGCGACCCATTTGGTCGCGGCGATGGCGTCCTCGGTGGCCGCGGGAAACTTGTGCTCGGGCGCGAGGCGATAGTCGACCGAGATCACGATCAGCGCGGCTTCGACCGCGAGCTGGCGGCAGACGACGTCATGGGAGTCAAGATCGCCGATCACCCAGCCGCCGCCATGGAAGAACACCAGCGCCGGCGACAGGCCGTTCTGCCGGCGCGGGTCCTTCGGCACGTAGATGCGGGCGGGGA
>NZ_JBFUES010000855.1:0-3259 GCF_056403875.1 Bradyrhizobium sp. P2_E8 | reverse complement strand
GCGCTAGCCTGCTTCAAAACGATCGTCGGTGCGATCAGGGCATCGTGCGCCTGTCTTGCCCGACGTGTCAAAGGCCCCTTGTGAGTCGAGCAATGCTCGGCTCAAGTTTTTCAATGACTTGTCTACTGTGCATGGGGTTGTTTTCGCGGATTTGTAATTTCATGGTTCGAGACGCGCCGTAAGACGGCGCTCCTCACCATGAGGTCTGGGGTGCCGCCGCAGAACGAGACCTCATGGTGAGGAGCGCGCTCTTGCGCGCGTCTCGAAGGATGGCCACAACGAGACCGCCGCTTACCCCCGCACCCGCTTCAGCATCTGCTCGACATGGGCGATCGGCGTCTCCGGCTGGATGCCGTGGCCGAGATTGAAGATGAAGCGCCCGGCAGCGAAATTCGCCAGCACGTTGTCGATCGCGCGGTCGAGCGCGGCGCCACCGGTAATGAGCACCAGCGGATCGAGATTGCCCTGCACTGCGACGCGTGATTGCACGCGCTCGCGGATGAAGGCCGGCTCCGCCGTCCAGTCGATGCTGACGGCGTTGACGCCGGTCGCCTCGACATAGCCCGGCAATTGCGCGCCAGCGCCACGGGGAAAGCCGATGATCTTGGCGTCCGGCACCTTCGCGCGTACGCCCTCGACGATGCGCCGCGTCGGCTCGACCGACCAGCGCGCGAACTCGGCCGGCGGCAGCACCCCGGCCCAGGTGTCGAAGATCTRCAAGGCATCGGCACCGGCTGCGAGTTGCGCCAGCAGATATTCGATCGAGTTGTCGACCAGCACGTCGATGATCTTCGCAAACGCGTCCGGATGCCGGTAGGCCATCATCCGCGCCGGGGCTTGGTCGGGCGTGCCCTGGCCCGCGACCATGTAGGTCGCCACCGTCCACGGCGCGCCGCAGAAGCCGATCAGCGCGGTCTTGGGATCGAGCGCGCCGCGCACGATCTTCAAGGCCTCGCACACAGGCGCGAGCTTGCCGAAGTCGGCGCGCGCGGCGAGCGTTCCGACCTTCGCGGGATCATCCAGCGGCTCGAGCCGCGGACCTTCACCGACCTCGAAGCGCACGGAGCGGCCGAGCGCGTAGGGGATCACCAGGATGTCCGAGAAGATGATCGCCGCGTCGAAGCCGAATCTCCGGATCGGTTGCAGCGTGACCTCGGCGGCAAGTTCCGGGTTGAAGCAGAGATCGAGGAAGCCGCCGGCCTTGGCCCGCACCTCGCGATATTCCGGCAGGTAGCGGCCGGCCTGGCGCATCATCCACATTGGCGGGATGGCTTGGCGCTGGCCGGAGAGCACGTCGATGAAAGGCTTTGTCGCAGACTGGGGCACGAATGGTCCTGAGCAAGGTTACGGCTCCTGATACACCGCGGCGGCCTTCAGCGGAACAGGGGAACAAGCGCAATTGGGCCGCGTTGACCAACCAATGGAGGAGATCATGGCTGAGTCATTCAATCCCGCGCCGCACGACAAGCACGCCGACGATCTGCATGAGGCGCTCGCCGCCGATCGTCATGCCAAGCTCGATACCGGGCTCAAGGACAGCTTTCCGGCGTCCGATCCCGTGAGCGTCGCCCAGCCGACCCCCTCGAAGGCCGATGCGGACGCCGACAATCCCTCGCTCTGGGACAAGGTTAAGGCCATCTTCAGCTAGCGGGAGCGGAGCCGGATTCCGACAGGTTCGCTAATACCCTGTTAGCGATGCCCTGATCCTTGCGTCCGTAGGACTACGGGAAAGCGCAGGTATCGCGGTGTATTTCGGCAGTCATTTCAGAGTTCAATAATAGAAGCGGCAGAGTTTCCGAAACGATCGGAGAATTCTGCCGCATGAGCGCTGCTACCCAAAGAGCCGGATGGAGCCGCCTGCCGCTACGCGCGGCGGCGTTTGTCGTGCTGACCTGCGCGACCATCCTCGGCGTCAGCGCCTGGCGGGAATGGGCCGCGCGCGACGCAGTGCTCAAGGGCGCCGAGACCGAGATGGCGAACGTTGCGCGATCGCTCACGCAGCATGCCGAGGATAGCCTCGATCTGCTCGATTCCGGCGTCGTCGGCGTCGTCAGCCGGCTGGAGATGGACGGCACCGAACCTGCCACGATCGCCAAGCTCAGAAACCTCATGGAGGTGCGCAAGAAGGCGACGGAGCGCGTGCACAGCTTCGCCATCATCGACGACCGGGGCAATTGGCTGACCTCGCCCGGCACGATCGGCTCGACGCTCAGCGACGACGCGTTCTTCCGCCATCACCAGCTCTCCCCGAAACGAGAGGCCCATCTCGGCCGTCCCGTGAAGAGCCTGCTCGATGGCGAATGGGTCCTCACCCTGTCGCGCCGCTTCAACAAGGCGGACGGCAGCTTTGGCGGCGTGGTGCTCGCGACCATCAGCTCCGGATATCTGTCGCACTTCTACGAGCAGTTCGAGATCGGCCGCAACAGCTCCGTCGCGCTGACACATGGCGACGGCCTGATCGTCGCACGCTACCCGAGCAACGAGAAATTCGTCGGACGCAGCGTCGCCGACAAGCCGCTGTTCCGCAACCCGAGCCTGCAAGGGCCGAGCGGTGCCTATCACTTCAAGTCGCCGCTGGACGGCGCCGAACGCGTCAGCTTCTTCAAGCGCTCTGGCCGCTATCCGTTCTTCCTGCTCGCCACCGTCGACAAGGACGAACTGCTGGCGCCCTGGCGCGCCGCCGCGATTTCCCGCATGCTCTACGTCCTCGCGCTGGTCATGTTGATCGCGATCATCGGCGCGGTGCTGGTGCGGCAGTTGCAGCGGGGCCAGCGCATGGCCGCAGCCCTGGTCGAGAAGGAAGCCCATTTCCGCCTGCTCGCCGAAGGCTCCAGCGACATGGTGACCCGTATCGGGCTCGACGAGCGGCTGCGCTACGTCTCTCCCTCGTCGGTCCGCGTCGTCGGCTGGCGGGCCAACCAGCTGATCGGAACGCCCGCGCTCGCGGGCGTTCATGCGGATGACCTGCCGCAGGTCCAGGCCCTCGTCGATGCGATGAAGCGCGGCGAGAAGGATGAGGTGCGCGTCACCTATCGCAACTCGCACCGTCAGAAGGGCGAAGTCTGGCTCGAATCGACCATGCGGGTGACACGCAAGGACAACGGCAACGTCGACGGCGTGGTCGCGATCTCGCGCGACATCACCGAGCAGAAGACGCTGGAAACCAGGCTCGAGACGCTCGCGACCGAGGACAGCCTCACCGGGCTTGCCAACCGCCGCTGCTTCGACGACCGGCTGAACGACGAATGGGCGCGTGCCT
>NZ_JBFUES010000854.1:0-3265 GCF_056403875.1 Bradyrhizobium sp. P2_E8 | reverse complement strand
CCCTTAGTGCTCGGCTATTCCGGCGAAGGTTTTCTCCGGGTCTACCATACCGGTCTCGGAGCGGCAGCGGTGCTCCTCGGCGTGCTCCAGCTGTGGCAGGACTGGGATCTGAATGACCAGGATATGCTGAAGCACGGACAATAGGCTGCGGATTTCGGCCGGCCCGCCGCGCGATCGGCGGGCCCGCGCTCTCTCATCCTTTCACGAGGTCCTGATAGTCCGGGTGCTTCTCGATCCACGCTTTGACGAACGGGCATTGCGGGATCAGCTTCAAGCCGGCTGCTCGGACCTGGTCGAGCGCACCTTGCACCAGCTTCGAGCCGACGCCCTTGCCGCCGAGCTCTTTCGGAACATCCGTGTGCTCGAACGTGATGACGCTGCCGTCGAGCTTGTAATGTTCGGTCGCAAGATGGCCCTCCACCTCCAGTTCATAGCGGTGATGGGCCTTGTTGTTGATGACGTCGCTCATGTCGTCTCCGGTCAGCTCTTCAGCGAGTCCGTCAGCATCTTGCGGATCGACCAGGCTTCGCCGTCGGAGGAACCCTTGATGTCGTCGATCCGCCAGCTACCGGCCTCGCGCACGAAGTCGTAACGCACGATCAGGTCGGCGGGTTTGCGGTCGTTGCGGTGGCCGGCGATGGTCACCGCAAGTGTCGCCTTGTCGGCCTCCATCTTCTCGGCGTCAACCTTGAACGACTTCACGTCCGGTTCCTGCGAATTGGTGACGGGATCGAAATCGACCGGTCCGACGTCGCCCTTGGGCGTATGCGCATCTGCCCTGGCCCACAGCGCAACCAGCGCTTTCGAGAGATATTTCGCCTTGGCCGCCTTGTTCCCGATGACGAAGGTACCGCCGCCATCGCCTTTGCCCTTGGCCGCGCGCGCGTAGATCGCGGTCAGGATGGCGACGGGATCGCTGGGAGCGGGCATCACGGCAAATGCCGGGGAGGTGCTGGCAAGCAGAGAGGCGACGATGAAGGTCCGGCGGGTGAGMATGAGCTGTCCCTGAGGTGATGGCGCGCGACGACAGGCCTGAGCGGCCGGCGTCAGCGCGTATCGCTGTAGACTGATGGAGCGGCCGTTCGGTTCAATCGGTCGCTTTGGCCAGCCGCGCATCCTCGGGCTGCGGCTGCTGGCGGAGGCAGCCCTGGCAGATGACGAGGGAGCGGTTGACCTTGGCGTCCTGCTCGGCCTCGATGCCGTCCTGCGCCTGCCACCATTCCTTCGAATAGGGCTGAAGGCCTGCTTGCGATCTGTTGTGTTCGGATGCYGTGGCGGATCGCGTTGCGCGCGATGGTCCCGGGACGGATCGCGGCTGGTTGGGATCCTCGCCCGCACCATCCCAGGCATAGCGCGCAGGCTTGAAGGCGGGATCGGAAGCGAGATGCGCCTGCGGCGCCACGGCACATCCGGCAAGCGCCAGCGATAGCAGGAGGAAGGCGGGCGCTTTGACCATGATGCGGCACTCTGTACGCGAGAACTGGCTGAGGTTGCGCCGATCATGTTTAAAATTCCCTGAACGGTTGCGGCTGCGTCGGCGACAAATGCGCATGCGCTGTTTCATCCTCCTGCTCGCTCTGCTCGTCACCGCTGCGCGCGCCGACGACGCAAGACCGTTCAACCCGGCCGACTATCCAGCCGGTGTGCAGAAGGCGCTGCGCTACGCCAATGAGGAATGCGACAGCCAGGACGGTGGCGCGGTAACCTTTGCGCCGGACACGGTTCGCAGGATCGACCTGACCGGCGACGGCCGCGACGACTACATCGTCGATTTCCGCGACACCAAATGCGGGGACCGCGAGACCACCTATTGCGGGACCGGCGGCTGCGTCATGAACATCCTGGTGACGCTGCCGGACGGCAGCGTGCGGCCCGTGTTCGACGGCTATGTCCGCAGCTACAAGATCGTGGCGCCGCCGATCAAGCGCGGTGCCGCGCGCACCGTCCGGTTCGATCTGCATGGCAGCTATTGCGGCGGTTTTGGCGCGCAGGCCTGCGTCAAGGCGAAGGCGATCACGGCGGCGCCGTTCGCGTTCAAGCAGCCGTAGGGCAGGTGCGCGGCCGGCGGCCTTGCGGCGGTGCGGGCGTTGGCGATAAATGGGCTGCAAGGAGCGGGCGGCTTGCGCGCTGTCCGCCGTCGAAGAGGAAGCCCCATGCAGCCCCTGCGCATGTCCCGCCGCGTCATGAATCTCGCTCACATGCTGACCCAGAATGCGCGGCGGCATGGATCGCGTCCCGGCTTCGTCTGGGGTGACAAGTCCTGGACCTGGCGCGAGATCGACGCGCAGGTCTCGGCGCTGGCGGCGGCGCTCGCCGCGCGCGGCATCGCCAAGGGCGACCGCATCCTGGTCCATTCCAAGAATGGCGACGAGATGTTCTTCTCGATGTTCGCGGCGTTCCGGCTCGGTGCGGTCTGGGTGCCCACCAATTTCCGCCTGATGCCGGACGAGGTCTCCTATCTCRCACAGGCCTCCGGCGCGAAGGCGTTTCTGTGCCATGTCGATTTTCCCGAGCACGCGGCGGCCGTGAAGGGCGGCGCGCTCGCGTTCACCTGGAGCATTGACGGCAAGGGCGCGTTCGGCGAGACGTCGGTTGCAGATGCCATCGCGTCGCAGGCGGGGCGCGCGGTGGAGAACGTCGCCGTCGAGCACGATGATCCCTGCTGGTTCTTCTTCACCTCCGGCACCACGGGCCGCTCCAAGGCCGCGGTGCTGACCCACGGCCAGATGGGCTTTGTCGTCACCAACCATCTCGCAGATCTGACTCCGGGCGTCACCGAGGAGGATGCCTCGCTGGTGGTAGCGCCGCTCTCGCATGGCGCCGGCGTGCATCAATTGGTGCAGACCGCGCGCGGCGTACGCACCGTGCTGCTGCCGACCGAGAAGTTCGACATCGACGAGGCGTTCCGCCTGATCGAGAAGCATCGGGTCAGCAATCTCTTCACCGTGCCGACGATCCTGAAGATGATGGTCGAGCATCCCGCCGCCGACAAATACGATCACTCCTCGCTGCGTCACGTGATCTATGCCGGCGCGCCGATGTATCGCGAGGACCAGAAGGCCGCGCTGAAGAAGCTCGGCAAGGTCATCGTGCAGTATTTTGGATTGGGCGAGGTCACCGGCAACATCACCGTGCTTCCGGCGGCGCTGCACGACCCCGAGGATGGCCCGCATGCGAAGATCGGCACTTGCGGCTTCGAGCGCACCGGTATGCAGGTCTCGATCCAGGACGACGAGGGCCGCGAGCTCGGGGCGAACCAGAGTGG
>NZ_JBFUES010000853.1:0-3265 GCF_056403875.1 Bradyrhizobium sp. P2_E8 | reverse complement strand
AGGTCGTTGCTCTGCGGCCCATCCTTCGAGACGCCCGCCGTTGGCGGGCCCTCAGGATGAGGACGGAAGGCGCAGCTGCAATTTTCGATCGGCAAAGATGCCGCTTAGCCTCATCCTGAGGAGACCGCGGAGCGGTCGTCTCGAAGGACGAGGCGCGCGCTCAGGCCCTGCCAAAAAATCATATGCGATTACCCTGCGGTCAAGCCGGGGCAGGACAGCGAACGGGCGTCAGACGCTCATCGACATCGACGAGCCGGCGGTCGCCGAGGCGCCCTGTCCCTGTCCGCCTTGCCGCTGCATCAACTGTGCGAACAGATCGTAAGCCGAATTAGCGGAGGACTTGGAGGCGCCCGGCACGGTCGTCGACATCTTGAAGCCGTCGGCATAGGTGACGGTGGTCGTGGTCGAGCCGTCGGCGGCGGTCGTCGTGGTCGAAGTCGATCCGCCGCTCGGCTTCGAGGAGGAATCCGATCCGTCGCCCGATCCTCCGGCACCCTGGGCATGGTGACCGTGATGGCCGCTCTTCAGCGCTTTCGACATCTCGTCGAGGCTGACGCTGCCGTCGGCATTCGAATCCAGCTTCGAAAACACGTCATCGGCCTGCGCCAGGTTGGTGCCGCCGGCTCCCAGCGCGTTCTCGAATTCCAACTTGGTGATGCTGCCGTCGCCATCGGCATCGATCTGCGAGAACAGGTGCTTCAGCGCGGCATCCCGGCCCGACGAGGTCGAGGACGTCGAGCTGGACGAGGTCGAGGTGGTCGCGCTGCCGGTGCCGTCCGACGACTGGCTTTGCGCCGCGAACAACGCGTTCATCGTCTCCGGCGATATCTGCGGATATTTGCCTGCATTGACCGACGAGGTCGCGCCGCTGCTCGTGCCGTTGCTGCCGCTGTCGATCGCGAACGGATTGGTCGGCGCGCCTTGCGACGATCCCGTCTTGTGGGTCGAGGGCGACGGTTTCGAATTGGTCAGCGACTGGATCGCGTCGAGCGCGCTCGAGACGGCGCCAAGGGCAAACAACATTGCACAACTCCAACCGATGCGGCATGCCGCGGTCAATGTTCCGGGGAGGAAGTCAGCAAGCGCCGTGCCAGCGCGAAAAGCTCAATGAATTCCGCTTCGAGCGCACCTGGCGCGGCCCGGCAATATCGGCAATTCGTGCCGGAGACGGCAGAAATTTCCGCCCACAGGAAGCGCGCCTGTCCTGCATTGCCCGCCACGGAGGCCCATGTTAGGCGAGGCCCATTCCTCTTTCGGCCGCCACGGGAAACAGCGTCATGACCCAAGCATTTACCCCCCGCCCCCTGGCAATCGCCCCCTCGATCCTGGCCTCGGATTTCTCCAGGCTCGGCGAAGAGGTGCGCGCGGTGGACGCCGCCGGCGCCGACTGGATCCATCTCGACGTGATGGACGGACACTTCGTCCCGAACATTTCCTATGGCCCCGACGTCATCAAGGCGATGCGCCCGCACAGCAAGAAGGTGTTCGACGCGCACCTGATGATCTCGCCCTGCGATCCCTATCTCGAGGCCTTCGCGAAAGCCGGCTGCGACCACATCACGGTCCATGCGGAAGCAGGTCCCCATCTGCACCGCTCGCTCCAGGCGATCCGCGCGCTCGGCAAGAAGGCCGGCGTCTCGCTCAATCCGGGCACGCCCATCAGCGCGCTCGAATACGTCCTCGACCTGGTCGATCTCGTGCTGGTGATGTCGGTCAATCCCGGCTTCGGCGGCCAGGCCTTCATTCCCTCCGCGATCGGCAAGATCCGCGACATCCGCGCGATGACGGCGGGTCGTCCGATCGACATCGAGGTCGACGGCGGGGTCGGTCCCGACGTCGCCGGCGCGCTCGCCGCGGCCGGCGCCAACGCCTTCGTCGCCGGCACCTCCGTGTTCAAGGGCGGCACGCAGGACGCCTACAGGAGCAATATTGCCGCGATCCGCACCGCGGCGGCAACGGCGCGCGGCGAGGCCATCTGACGGCCATTCGCGGTCCGAACCGGCCTTGCGGCCGCTGCGACCAACGGGAATGGATGAAATCCGCGCCACTCCGTTTTCCGCAGGCCTGCGGCGTCTGTGCATCGAGGCCCTGCAGGACGGGGAGCAGGTGATCTGGCAGGGTCAGCCCGACGGCGTCGCCTGCATGATGATGTGGCGATTGCTCTGGTGGATCGGATTCCCCTGGCTGTTGCTGACCGTCATCGCCATCAGAAACGATTGGATCAACCAGGCCGCCCAACCTCTCGTGATGCTCGGAGTTGCGATGGTTGCAGCCCCGCTGGTGATGCTGCTGCAGGACCTGCAGACGCTCTATCTGATCACCGATCGCCGCGCGCTGATCCTGCGAACGGCCTGGGGCAGACGGACGATCAGCCCGACACCGTTCCAGGCGATGGACGCGGACTTCGAAATCCTCGACATCGGCGGTGGAGCCGGTCACCTCAACTTCGCGTCAGGGCGATCGACCCGTTCGCCCGATACCGACTACACCGGCCGCTACGGATTTCGCTTTGTTCGAGACGCTCCGCGCGTCCGGGAAATCCTCGCAGGCGCGCGCGCAGGCAGGATGCGGCGGCTGCACACGCGAAAACCTGCGGCTTTTACGGGCGCCGCAGCGCGCGATGCCTAAAATTGTCCCTGCGACCCGTACTCATCCGGGCTTCACTGATTCGCGCAAATCACCGCTACTGGCTCCTGCCTGCTTTTGACGGGAGCACATCATGACGACGACCCTGGTCTGGACTGGCGTGGCGTTGTGGCTTGGTTTCAGTGGATTTGTTGTGTTTGGCCCATCGGTCGGACCGGAGAAGGTTGCGGCACGTTCCGCCCGCACCAATCACCTTCGTCGCCGGGGCTGACGTCCGTGCAGATCGCGCTCGTAAAACGTCAGCCGAAGCGCAGGTGCCGGATTCCGCGTCGCCCGCATCCGAGCCTCGATGATTTCTTCGGCCGCCTCGAGCGCGCCGACGGCGCGATGGTCGAGGATGCCGGGCTCGACAATTCTGAGCTCGACCATGCGTTTCCCTCGCAGCGCCGACACTGAGAACCTTCTTTCCGGATCGAATCCATGAAACCGCATTGCCCGAACTGCCTGAAGGAAATGACCAAGGCATCCGCGTCGCGTAACCTGTTCAATTGCGAGCMCTGCCGCGAGATCATCCAGTATTTCGGCGGCACCGCGGATCATTGCGAGCCCGGTCCGCAATTTTCCTGGCCCATCCGCCGCCAGCGCACCGGCCACACCGCCCACGCGGCCTGATCTCACC
>NZ_JBFUES010000852.1:0-3275 GCF_056403875.1 Bradyrhizobium sp. P2_E8 | reverse complement strand
TGTGCAGGCCGGTGACGTCCTTGATCMGCTCATGCTCGGCGATGTCTTCGAGGAATTCGCGCTTGATGCGGAATGGACGCCCGGCAAGTGATACTTCGACCTCGCCCTGTGCGCGGATCGCATCGACATGCTCCCTGAACAGGCCGGTGACGTGGGCGGGGTCAGATGGCGCTGCAATGGTCACCACCGCTTTCGCCTCGGGAACCTTGCTGGCCATGGCGAGGATCGCAGCGCCGCCGAGGCTATGGCCGATCAGGATCGACGGCGCCTTGCGCGTCGAACGCAGATGATCGGCCGCGCGCACGAGATCGGCGACGTTCGAGGAGAACGTCGAATTGGCGAAATCACCCTCGCTGGAGCCGAGGCCGGTGAAGTCGAAGCGCAGCACCGCGATGCCCTTGGCAGCGAGCGCGACCGAGATGCGCTTGGCCGCCAGCGTGTCCTTGCCGCAGGTGAAGCAGTGCGCAAACAGTGCGAAAGCCGCGGGTTCGCCGTCCGGCAGCTCCAGCGCGGCTGCGAGCTGATGGCCGCCTTCGCCGGTGAATTGAAAGCGTTCCGTCGGCATGGGCTTCCCCCCGTCTCCTGGTTGAAACTTAGTCGCTTGAATAGCGCTGCTCGGCCCAGGGATCGCCGCGGTTATGATAGCCGCGGACTTCCCAGAAACCCGGTGCGTCGTCGGTCAGGAATTCAATGGCCTGGAGCCATTTGGCGCTCTTCCAGAAATACAGATGCGGCACGACCAGCCGCACCGGGCCGCCATGCTCCTCCGTCAGTGGCTGGCCGGACCAGCTATGGGCGAGCAGGGCGTCCTCGGCGGCAAAATCGTCCAGCGCGAGGTTGGTGGTGTAGCCGTCATAGGAATGCAGCACGACGAAGCGTGCATCCTCGCGCGGCCGGCAGGCGGCGAGCAGCTCGCGCGTGGCGAGCCCCTCCCACTCATTGTCGTAGCGCGACCAGGTCGTCACGCAGTGGATGTCGGAGGTGAACTGGGCCTGCTTCTGTGCAGTGAACTCGGCGAAGGTCCAGAAGACGGGATTTTCGATCGCGCCGTAGACGTCGAGCCGCCAGCGCTCACGCGAGACCGGTGGCACGACTCCGAGGTCGAGCACCGGCCAGTCCTTGGTGAGGTGCTGGCCCGGCGGCAGCCTTTGATCTTCCGGACGCGTGATCCTGCCGGTGAGGAAGCGGCCCTCGCGCGCCCATTTCTCCTTGGTGCGCGTCAGCTTGCTGTCGGGCGGCTCGTTGTCGTCGGCCATCAGCTTACTCGTGGCGATGCATGGCGGAGGCGTGCTTGGTGTCGCGCATGGTGGAATAGATGATCAGCGACAGGCAGATGACGCCGCTGAGGTAGAAGTAGAACCATTCCTCGTGCCCGATGCTCTTGAAGTAGAGCGCGATCGCCGGTGCCGTGCCGCCGAAGATCGAGACCGTGATGGCATAGGGCAGGCCGACGCCGAGCGCGCGGACATTGGTCGGGAACAGCTCGGCCTTCACCACGGCGTTGATCGAGGTGTAGCCGGCGACGAACAGCCAGGCACAGCAGATCAGGATGAAGGCCATGAAGGGCGACTTCGTCTCCTTCAGCGTCATCAGCAGCGGCACGGTCGCCAGCGTGCCGGCGACGCCGAAGAAGATCAGCAGCGGTTTGCGGCCGATCTTGTCGGAGATCGCACCGTAGATCGGCTGCAGGATGGTCGCGAAGATCAGCGTGCCGAAGATCACGAAGGTGGTCTGGTCTTCGGTCAGCCCGACTGAGAGTTTGACGAAGGTCTGCATGTAGGTGGTGAAGGTGTAGAAGGCAGCGGTGCCGCCCGCGGTCAGGCCGACCACCAGCAGCAGCTCGCGCGGATAGCGCAGCAGATTGGTGATCGAGCCGGTCGGCTTCACCACCTTCTTGGCTTCCTCGAACGCCTCGGTCTCGTGCAGATTGCGCCGCATCACCGCGGCAAAGATCGCCAGCCCTGCGCCGATCGCAAACGGGATGCGCCAGCCCCAGGCCTTCAGCTCCTCCGGCGTGAGGAAGACCTTTTGCAGGAGCAGCAGCACGATGATCGCGGTGAGCTGGCCGCCGATCAAGGTCACATATTGGAAACTCGAATAGAAGCCGCGGTGCCTGGGATCGGCGACCTCGCTCAGATAGGTGGCGCTGGCGCCGTATTCGCCGCCGAGGCTCAGGCCTTCGATCACGCGGGCCAGCGCCAGGATCACCGGCGCGGCAAGGCCGATCGTGGCATAGGTGGGTGTCAGCGCAATGATCAGCGAGCCGAAGCACATGAAGACGACGGACAGCGTCAGCGAGATACGACGGCCGTAATGGTCGGCAAGGTAGCCGAAGAACCAGCCGCCCAAGGGCCGCATCAGGAACGTCGCCGCAAACACCACGGCGACGTTCAATTGCTGCACGACCGGGTCGTTGCCGGGGAAGAAGGCCGGGGCGAAGTAGAGCGCGAACGCCGTATAGGCGTAAAAGTCGTACCACTCGACGAGATTGCCGATCGAGCCGATAAAGATCGCCTTGATCCGCCGCTCGGCGTCGGCGATGTCAATGTGGTCGGAGGCCGGTTGGGTTGCTTGCTCAGTCACGTCCGGCCTCTCTCCGTATCTCTGTTGGAGAGGCCTACATCGCCTTTCCGAGCAGAAATGGCAACTGGCGGGGGCCTCTCACCGTGCCCTGCGACCAGGTCACGGTGCCTGCCGGATCGAGCCGGAAGTCCGGAATGCGCTTCAGCCATTCCTCCAGCGCAACCTGCATCTCCATGCGCGCAAGGTTGGAACCGACGCAGCGATGGATGCCGAGGCCGAAGGCGGCGTGGCGGTTCTCGCGGCGGTCGATCACGACTTTGTCAGCGTCCGGAAACATCTTGGGGTCGCGGTTGGCGGCCGGGAACGACAGCAGCACCATGTTGCCCGCCTTGACCGGGCAGCCTGAGATCGTGGTCTCCTTGACCACCTCGCGGGCCATGGTCACCGGCGAATAGGCTCGCAGCAGCTCCTCCACGGCGATCGGGATCAGCCCGGGCTCGGCGATCAGCCGTTCGCGGTCTGCCGGCGTTTTCGCGAGATGCCAGAGCGAGGAGCCGATCGCGCTCCAGGTGGTGTCGATACCTGCGATCAGCAGCAGTCGCAGCGAACCCAGTACGTGCGAATCCTCGAGCGGGTTACCTTCCTTGTCCTTGGCGTTCATCAGATAAGAGATCAGATCGTCGGTCGGCTTCTTCTTGCGCTCCTCGATATGGGCGCTGAAATAGGCGCTCATCTCGTGCACCGCCTGGAGC
>NZ_JBFUES010000851.1:0-3276 GCF_056403875.1 Bradyrhizobium sp. P2_E8 | reverse complement strand
GATCGCGTTCTTCGAGTTCCAGCCCTTCATGCTGTCCCAGATGTTCGATGTCGTCGACAGCAACACGATCGGCGGGCCGGTCGGCGGCGTCGCCGTCAACTGGATCAAATCGCTCGCCGCGATTGCCGCGCCGATCGGCATATTCGTCACTGCCTTCAGGCAGCAGTTCGCCGAATTCCTGAAGGGCAACAGCGTATCCTCGCAATGGGGCTCGCTGGTGCTTGCGATCATCGCCAAGATCGCGCTGTGGATCGCGGGATTGGCGCTGCCGCTGATCATCTGGGTCGCCTATCTCTATCTGTCCTATTGGGGCATCGCCAACGATCCGATCGAAAAATGTCAGGCGCCCCTGACCGCGATTGCGCAGAAAGGCTGTCTCGCCGCCAATAAATCGACCGTGCCCGCGTCGGGAAACCTGTCGGGCAAGATCGAGTTCGACGCTGCCGCCGGCACCTTCACGGCCGAGATCACGCCAAGGCCCGCCGCAACGACGGCGGCGACCGACTGGTTGACGCCGGTATCCCACGTTCCGGCCTGGCTCGTATTTGCCGCGGGCAATGTCGCAAGACAATTCGATTGGACGGATCGAGGCTCCGGTTACGCGCACAGCCTGCCCGTGGTGATCCTGTACACGCTCGTTGGCATGCTGCTGTTTGCGATCTCCTGGTCGCTGACGCCGAATGCCAATTCGCTGCATCGCCTGTACCGCGATCGGCTGAGCAAGGCTTTCCTGTTCGACCCCGGCCGCTCGGCGGACGGCAACATCGCGCGCGCCGAGGCGAGCCTCGACCAGGGGCGCGATCTCAAGCCGCTCGATCGCATGAAGTTGAGCGAACTCTTCGCGGTCGCGGACGACGGTGCCACGACGAACGGTGGGCCGGCCGCGCCGAGGCTGCGGGCGCCCTATCATCTCATCAACACGGCGCTCAACATCCAGGGGTCGGACTTCGCCAACCGGCGCGGCCGCAATGCGGACTTCTTCGTCTTCTCGCCGCTCTATGTCGGCAGCGAAGCGACGCGCTACGCCGGGACCGCGGCGGTCGAGCGTCTGGAGCAAAGCCTCGACCTCGCCACCGCCATGGCGATCTCGGGGGCGGCCGCGTCGTCGAACATGGGCTCGAACTCGATCAGGGCGCTGACGCCGACGCTGGCGCTGTTGAACGTGCGGCTGGGCTACTGGCTGAGCAACCCGCGCTATGTCGGGGCCAACGCCCGGCCGCAGCGCCGCTCCACGCCGCTGTTCCTGTGGTCGGAAATCTCGGGCCGTCTCTACGAGAACAGTGACGGCGTCTATCTCACCGACGGCGGCCACATCGAAAATCTCGGCGTCTACGAGCTGCTCCGCCGGCGCTGCAAGGTGATCGTCGCGGTCGACGCGGAAGCCGACGCACCGATGAATTTCTCCTCGCTGATGAAGCTCCAGCGCTATGCGCGCATCGATCTCGGCGTCCGGATCGATCTGCCCTGGACGCCGATCCGCGACCGCACGCGCGCCATCATGGCGGAGAATGCCGGGAAGTCCGCACAAGCATCCCCTGATGCATCGGACGAGGCCGCGAGGGACCATGTTCACGTGGCGATCGGCATCATCGACTATGGCGGCGATGACAAGGGCTATCTCGTCTATATCAAGTCCTCGCTCTCCCGCGACGAGAACGACTACATCCGCGACTATGCGCGGCGTAACGACACCTTCCCGCACGAGACCACCGGCGATCAGTTCTTCTCGGAGGAGCAGTTCGAGGTCTATCGTGCATTGGGGTTCCACATGACCCATGGCTTCCTGGCCGGCGACCATTCCGTCGCGATCGGCCCCGGCACGAATCCGCGCATGGCTCGATTTACCGAGGCGGGCGAGAAGGCCGTGGACGAGGTGCGCCGCGCGTTCGGGTGGCCGGTCGTCCAGCGCCGGGCACTGTCCTCGCGCTGGATCGAGGGCAGGGAGCCGTAGCGGAGCCTGACGCGCCGGATTCCCGGCAATCGGAATTCCAAATGACCTGATTTGCGGGAAAACCGCGCCTGCCTGCCGTTGCCCTGCCCGGCGGTTTGCGCTATTGCCAGCCGGGAATTCGGCTTTCGACTGGGGACAATCCATGGCTGACCATAGCGAAGTGGCGTACACCACTGCCGACGGCAACGACTACGTTGCCCACGAGCAGACCTATGAGGGCTTCATCAAGCTGGTGAAATACGGCACGGCCTCGGTCGCGCTCATCGTGATCCTGATGGCGATCTTCCTCACCTGATCCATCGTCTGCCGCACCGCCAGCGTCGTCGGTGCCCATAAAATTTGCATTCAAGCCGGATTGAAAACCGGTATCCAACGTTGCGGGAGTAACGCTAAGTTCGCGTGCGCGCTTTTGCCCGCGTCGCCGGAGGGCCTATGAAGATCGCCGTTGCCAAGGAAATCGATCCGTCGGAGCCGCGCGTTGCCGCTTCGCCTGATACGGTGAAGAAGTTCAAAGCGCTCGGCGCCGAGATCGCCGTCGAGCCGGGCGCCGGCCTCAAATCGGGGCTGCCGGATTCCGAGTTCACCGCGGTCGGCGCCACCGTCAGCGCCGATGCGCTGAAGGACGCCGACATCATCATCAAGGTGAAGCGCCCCGAGGCATCGGAGCTCGCGCAGTACAAGCGCGGGGCGCTCGTCATCGCCATCATGGATCCCTACGGTAACGATGCCGCGCTGAAGGCGATGGCCGATGCCGGCGTTTCCGCCTTCGCGATGGAATTGATGCCGCGCATCACGCGCGCGCAGGTGATGGACGTGCTGTCCTCGCAGGCGAACCTCGCCGGCTACCGTGCCGTGATCGAGGGCGCCGAAGCCTTCGGCCGCGCCTTCCCGATGATGATGACCGCGGCCGGCACCGTGCCCGCCGCCAAGGTGTTCGTGATGGGCGTCGGCGTCGCCGGTCTCCAGGCGATCGCGACCGCGCGCCGTCTCGGCGCCATCGTCACCGCGACCGACGTGCGGCCCGCGACGAAAGAGCAGGTCGAATCGCTCGGCGCAAAATTCCTCGCCGTCGAAGACGAGGAGTTCAAGAACGCGCAGACCGCCGGCGGCTACGCCAAGGAAATGTCCAAGGAATACCAGGCCAAGCAGGCGGCGCTCACCGCCGAGCACATCAAGAAGCAGGACATCGTGATCACCACGGCGCTGATTCCGGGCCGGCCGGCGCCCAAGCTCGTCTCGGGCGAGATGGTCAAGTCGATGAAGCCCGGCTCGGTGCTGGTCGATCTCGCCGTCGAGCGCGGCGGCAATGTCGAGGGCGCCAGGGC
>NZ_JBFUES010000850.1:0-3278 GCF_056403875.1 Bradyrhizobium sp. P2_E8 | reverse complement strand
GTATGGGCCGATATCAGATCAACGGCCGCATCTGCGCCGCTGAACGCAGGCATCATGGCGTCGCCAACCGTGAACTGACCGCCAGTCGCATACGCAGCGATGCCGCCCTTGGCCCCTGAGCCAGAGCCCCGCTTTGGATTGGGCGGAGGCGTACCACCGGGAGGCGTTACGGTGACAACCTCGCCGGGCGTCGCCATGAACTCGACGTGCTCAGTGTCCGCACCGCCCGAGCCGCTGACGGTGAACTGTCCGCCGGATGCGAAAGCAGGCAACGTACCATCGCCAACCTGCGATGCATAATCGGTGCCGCCGTAATCACTGGACCCGCCAGAATAATCGGACCCGGAATAACCCCCGCCATAGTTTGACGGGCTGCCATTGTCGGCCATGGAGGCAATGGACGAAATCGCCGACTCGACCGCGCTGGCAATAAAACTTGCAGCAGAGTCGACCGAGCTGACGATGGAGCTCGATCCGGACGAAATCTCCTGAGTGGTCTGGCCGAGCGAATTGCCCATCTGGTCAAATCCAGACCGGGAAATCTCGTTGCCGCTCTTGGTGGCGTCGTTGACATCCTTGGTGGCATCGACGCCATCCTTGGCCGCATCCGCGCCCTCCTCGCTGGCCTTGGCGGCGGTTTCCGTTGCCTCGCCGACATCGCCGAGCGAGGACAGAGAATCCTGCTGAAGCTTCCTGATGTCGCCAGCGGTATTGTTGGCGGTATCGCCAATTGACTTCGCCTGCTGCTCTTGCGCCTTGACCTGGTCGGCTACGGTTTTCGAGGCCTCCTTCTGCGTCTGCTTCAGCGCATCGGTCTGCTGCTTCAGGCCGGCATCATTGGCGGCGGGCTTGTCGAGCGGGTTGAGCGGGTTCTTGAGGGAGTTCGGGCCGATGACCGGAAACGATCCGCTATAGCCCTTGACGCCGCCGCCTCGGCCGAAGGCTTGGCCAAAGGCGCCAACCGGGACATTGATCGGCGCCGCTTCCTGGTTGTCCTGCTTGGTCTTGTTGTCGTTGAGGCTCCAGGAAGACCCAAACTGGCCTTCGGATTTCGATCCCGTAGCGGCGCCGACACCGGCATCGACAGACGACCCAAACGACGATGCATTGGATGCGTTTGACGTGACGGGTGTTGAGGCCACCGCGGATGATATGGTCGAGGCGCCTGACGTGCTGGTCGCGCTGGTCGCAACCTTGGATGCCGAATTATTGACAGCCAGAACGATTGCATCCCTGGACGCATTGATGCGGTCACTCAGCGCCGTGGTTTGCGTCTTGATGGCTTCCGAGAAATGCGCCGACATGAGGTCGGCCGGGGCACCGCCGCCTGATGCGCTTGACGGCAGCAGTGAGCCGAGCGTGGTCTTTGCTCCATCGCCTGAACCTCCCGGCGGGTCAATCGTGACCTTTTCGCCAGGGGTTGCCATGAACTGGATCAGTTGGCTATCGGTGCCGCCAGTCCCGCCGACCGTGAAGCTCCCGCCGGTCGCGTAATGATCCAGGCCTGAGAGATATTCGGAATTGTCAAAGGCATATGGGGATTGGTCCGAGCCACCGCTTGAGGTGACATTCCCCATCGCGTCGTATTGGGCGCTGTCGGAACCGCCCCGCCCAGCGCCGGAGATGACACTTCCGACGTTAGAGGCCACGCTGCCGATGCCCGAGGCCGCGTTGGCAGCGGCGCTGGCAACAGAATTCAGGGCCGAGACAAAAGCAAGCGCATCCTGGATATCTGATTGCAGCGTTTTGCCGATCCCGGCGAGCGCATCCCTTGCGAGGTCAAACGCACCGGTCTTGGCGAGATCTTCCAGGAATTGCTTCCATTGGATGCTGAGACCGCGGATAGCCTGCTCGAATGTCTTGGGCTTGTTCGAATCGAACGCCGCATCAACCGCAGGCTTGATCCTCTTAATGGCCTCCTCAACGTCCTGAAGCGACTTCGGCTGCCGCTCCAGCGACTTCTGGAATTCATTGATGTCGGTCACGCTGAATGCGGAAGCAATCGCGCGGGCGACTTGTGGCAGCGTATCGCGGATTTTCTCGAATGTGTCAGCGGTCAACCCACCGCCTTTGGCGATGCTGGCGGCAAGCGCGCCGAAAACCTGGCTCTCTTCCGCCGCAGTCGCGCCGGCTGTTTGCATCACCTTGCCCAAGGTGGCGCCCATCTCCCTTATCGCATCAAGCGCCTTGTTCGCGCCGACCGTGATCACCGGCCAGCCCGTATTCATCTTGTCGATGCCTTGAGAGGCTTTTTCGACGAACGAAGATAGCGAAGAAAATTCGACGCCGGCTGAATTGGCCGCCTGCTTGATTTGGTTAAATGCTTCGGCGCCGGCCTTGGTGCTGCCGGTAATGCCGGTCAGCCTGCTTTTGGAGCGCTCGACCTCATCGCCGACCTTGGTGAGCTCCACCGAGGCCGCAACGAAGGCAGCGACCGTGCCGCCAACGCCAAGGGCGAGGGAGCCCATCACCGGGCCGAGCCCGGTCAGCTTGCCTGCCACCTCGCTAAAGGCGCCAGATAGCCCTCCCTGACCAGACGCGGCATRACCCAGATGGTTGATCTGCTGCGTCAGCATCTGGATCGGAGAGGCGCCGGATAGAGCGCCCTCCGCAACGCTGCGGATGGAATGGAAAGCCGACTGTGCCTGTGTTGACAGGACGGTATGTGCTTCGGCCGACTTCTTCAGGGCGTCGGTATTGGTCGCTACCGCGGCGGCGCTTGACTTGTGAGCGTTGATCGCGCTCTGGAGCGCCGTCGCGGCCTGCGTGTAGCTCGTGCCGGTCTTGGAGACAATCGTCTCGAGCGACTTGGTGACGTCTAGGTTCTTTTGTGCCTCTCGCGCCGCATTGACCAGGGATTCCGCCATCTTGTCGACGGATTGCGCGGTCTTGGCAATGCTGTTCCCGGACGAACCGGAGCCCATCTTGTTAAGGGCGTCGGAGGTTTTACCGGCCTGCTGCTCGGTCTTGGCCGCGCTCTGCGTGATCTTGTCGAGGGACTGCGAGCCCTTGTCGAGCCCGCTGGTATCGACTTGAAAGCCAAGGGTCGGGTCAGACATCATTTGCCCCGCGATAGTTCGGCGGTGCAGGCAGCGCGGACGTGGTTCTTGGTGATCCCCGACACCACGCCGCTATCGAGCAACTGTTGGAGGCGCGCGATAACTGCGCTCTCGAAATTGGCCGCATCGGCACCGTTCAAGCGGCGCGCCGCTTCGCGAACCATTTCCTTGTCTTCCTTGTTCAGCATCTCAAATCCTCAGTTGGTTTCGGCGCCGGGT
>NZ_JBFUES010000849.1:0-3284 GCF_056403875.1 Bradyrhizobium sp. P2_E8 | reverse complement strand
AACGACCATGAAACCCCGCATGAATTTCTACCAGGCCGCCCCCGACACGATGAAAGCGCTGATGGCGCTGGAGGAGCAGATCCAGTCCACGGGACTCGAGAAATCGCTGATCGAGCTCGTCAAGATTCGGGCGTCGCAGATCAACGGCTGCGCCTTTTGCATCAACATGCACACCGAGGACGCCCGCAAACGCGGCGAGACCGAACAGCGGATCTATCTGCTCAACGCCTGGCGCGAATCCCCGCTCTACACCGACCGCGAGCGCGCCGCGCTGGCCTGGACCGAGTCGGTCACGCTGATCTCCGAGACGCATGCGCCCGACGATGTCTACGAGCAGGTCCGCGCGCAATTCTCCGAAGCGGAGACGGTGAATCTGACGATGCTGATCGGGGCCATCAATGCCTGGAACAGAATCGCGATCGCGTTCCGGGCGGTGCATCCGGTGAAGGTGAAGGCGTCGGTCGCGTGAGGGGCTGACGTTCGCGCGCTTAATTCCGCTGTCATGCCCCGCAAAAGCGGGGCATCCAGTACGCCGCGGCCTCTCGATTCAAGCACTCCTGTCGCGGAGTACTGGATCGCCCGGTCAAGCCGGGCGATGACAGTGGAGGGTGTGGCCTAAACCGCCGTCGCCTTGGCGAATTCCACGTAGATCTCACGCAGACGCGTCGCCGTCGGGCCGGGCTTGCCCTCGCCGATTGTCTTGCCGTCAACTGCGACCACCGGCTGCACGAACGACGAGGCCGAGGTGATGAAAGCTTCCTTGGCGGCGAGTGCCTCGGCGACCGTGAAGGACCGCTCCTCGACGCGGAGCTGACGTTCTTCCGCGAGCGCGATGACGGCCTTGCGGGTGCAGCCCGGCAAGATCGCGTTGGAGTTCTTGCGGGTGACGATGACATCATCCTTCGTCAGGATGAACGCTGACGATGACCCGCCTTCGGTGACGTATCCGTCCTGCAGCATCCAGGCTTCGCCTGCGCCGGCTTCCGCCGCGGCCTGCTTCGCCAGCACCTGCGCCAGCAGCGCCACGCTCTTGATGTCACGCCGCTCCCAGCGGATGTCGGGCACGGTGATCACGTTGATGCCGGTCTTCGCCGAGGCCGCATTGATGATGTCCTTTTCCGAGGTGAACATCACCAGGCTCGACTTGACCTCAGCCTTGGGGAACGGGAAGTCGCGGCCCTTGTCGGCGCCGCGCGTGACCTGGAGATAGACGAGGCCGCTCTCGAGCTTGTTGCGCGCGATCAGCTCCTTCTGGAGCTCGGTGATGCGCTCGACCGTCTCCGGCAGCCTCAAGCTGATCTCGCCGACGGAACGCTCCAGCCGCGCCAGGTGCGAGGCGTTGTCGACCAGCTTGCCGTCCAGCACGGCCGAGACCTCGTAGATGCCGTCGGCGAACAGGAAGCCGCGGTCGAGAACCGAGATCTTGGCTTCCGAGAGCGGGACGAATGAGCCGTTGACGTAGGCGATCGAGTCCAAGGCGGGTCTCCTGGCGGGAAAAGGGGATTTGGCTGTCGGTATACGGGATTTGGTGAGCCCGATAAACCCTACTCTTCGTCATCCCGGGGCGCGCGTAGCGCGAGCCCGGGATCCATACTCCCGATGGTGGTTATGGATTCCGGGCTCGCGACTGCGTCGCGCCCCGGAATGACGCCAGAAAGTTAATGCGACAGAATCTTCGACAAGAACTTCTGCGCGCGGTCGCTGCGCGGCTTGCCGAAGAAATCCTCCTTCGCCGCGTCCTCGACGATCTCGCCGCGATCCATGAAGATCACGCGATTGGCGACCTTTCGGGCAAAGCCCATCTCGTGGGTGACGACCATCATGGTCATGCCCTCATGGGCGAGGTCGACCATGACGTCGAGCACCTCGCTCACCATCTCGGGGTCGAGCGCCGAGGTCGGTTCGTCGAACAGCATGACAATGGGGTCCATGGCGAGCGCGCGCGCGATCGCCACGCGCTGCTGCTGGCCACCGGAGAGCTGCGCCGGAAACTTCTGCGCCTGCTCCTTGAGGCCGACGCGATCCAGCAACTGCATGCCCTTCGCCACCGCCTTGTCAGACGACCGGCCCAGCACCTTCTGCTGGGCGAGGCAGAGATTGTCGATGATCTTGAGATGCGGAAACAGCTCGAAATGCTGGAACACCATGCCGACGCGCGAGCGCAGCTTCGGCAAATCGGTCTTGGGGTCGTTGACCTTGGTGCCGTCGACGCTGATGTCGCCCTCCTGGAACGGCTCCAGCGCATTGACGCATTTGATCAGCGTCGACTTGCCCGAACCCGAGGGACCGCAGACCACGACGACCTCACCCTTGGTGACGCTGGTGGTGCAGTCGGTCAGCACCTGGAAGGTCGGGCTGTACCATTTGTTGACGTGGCTGATTTCGATCATGACCGACACGCTCTATCGAATGATGGCGATGCGTGCCTGGAGGCGACGAACGCCGAAGGACGCAACACAGGAAATGGTGAAGTAGACGACGGCGGCAAACAGGTACATCTCGACCAGGCGGCCGTCGCGCTGCGCGACCTTGCTCGCCGCGCCCAGAAAGTCCGGGATCGAGAGCACGTAGACCAGCGAGGTGTCCTGGAACAGCACGATGGTCTGCGTCAGCAGCACCGGCAGCATGTTGCGGAACGCCTGCGGCAGCACGACGTAGCGCATGGTCTGGGCGTAGGTCAGGCCGAGCGCGTTGGCGGCGGCCGGCTGGCCGCGCGAGATCGACTGGATGCCGGCGCGCATGATCTCGGAGAAGTACGCCGCCTCGAACATGATGAAGGTGATGAGCGAGGAGGCGAACGCACCGACACTGATCGGCCGCGACGCGCCGGTCACCCACTGCCCGATATAGGGCACCAGGAAGTAGAACCAGAAGATGACCAGCACCAGCGGCAGCGAGCGCATGAAGTCGACATAGATGCCGGCGATGCGGCCGAGCACCTTGAAGCCGGACAGTCGCATCAGTGCGATCGCGGTGCCGAAGATCAGGCCGCCGAGGCCGGCCAGCGTCGTCAGGGTCACCGTGAACGTCATGCCCTCGAAGAACAGATAGGGCAGCGCGCGGCGGATGACGTCGAAATCGAGATTACCGAACATGGCGCTATTTCCCCGTAATGTAGCCGGGGATCGCGACGTAGCGCTCGAGGAAGCGCATCGCGGTCACGACGACGGCGTTGACAAGGAGATAGAGCAGGGTCGCTGCGGTGAAGGCCTCGAACACCTGGAACGAGAATTCCTGCATCGAGCGCGCCTGTCCGGTCAGCTCGAGCAGGCCGATGGTGATGG
>NZ_JBFUES010000848.1:0-3287 GCF_056403875.1 Bradyrhizobium sp. P2_E8 | reverse complement strand
GCGAAGGACGAGAGATTGAGGAACTGATGCAACTTCTCGGAGCGCGACCATTGCATGCGGTCGGAGACGCCCGGCAGCAGCTTCACCGTGGTATCGGTGCAGAGCACGGTACGGCCGGTGGTGCAGTTGTCGCAGGTGCCGCAGAACACCGACAGGCAGGTGACGACGTGGTCGCCCGGCTTCACGTAGGTGACGTCGGAGCCGACCTGCTCGACCACGCCGGCGGATTCATGCCCGAGCACCGCGGGCAGCGGATGCGGATAGAGGCCTTCCATGAAGTGCAGGTCGGAGTGGCAGAGGCCGGCGACCGATGTGCGGATCAGGACCTCGCGCGGGCCCGGCTTCGGCAGGCTGACATCCTCGATGACCAGCGGCTTGTTGACTTCATAGAGGACGGCGGCCTTCATCGAGCACTCCCTGTCGCTTTTTTGTTTTGAACGCGGGCGCAGCCTACGCTGCCAGAACCAGTTCGCCAACCTCGCTCATCCCGGCCACGCGATCGCCGAGCAGCAGCGCGGCGATCTTCGCCTGCGCGGCATTTTCCGTCAGCCGGAACGGATCGTTCGGCGACACCCGATGATCGATCACCAGCCGCGACAGCAGCAGCCGTCGCGCATCGCCGCGCATGGCGTGGATGCGATGCGCTTCCCACGCGAGAGCGACGGCGCTTGCGACATGATAGAGCAGGCTGGTGGCGCGCCGCGCGTCGGCCTCGTTCTCTGACTTGCCCGCGACCTCGCGCGCGAAGCCGACCGCACGATCGGCAAGACCGCGCAAACGGTCGCGCCAGGCCTGCGGCACAGACGCGCTGTCATCGAGCCGGGCATCCAGGTCGGCGGCGAGCGCAGCTTCGGCGCCGTGGCGGCCGACCGCGCGCCTCAGCGCATCGATCGCGACGATGTTGCCGGTGCCTTCCCAGACCGAGCCGAGATGGGCGTCGCGCAGCAGCCGGGCGGTAGCGAATTCCTCGATATAGCCGATGCCGCCACGCATCTCGAGCGCATCGCCGCAGACTTTTCGTGCATCGCGCGTAGCGCGGAATTTCAGCGTGGGCGTCAGGATACGCAGCAGCGCCGCCGCATCCTGGCTGCCGGCTTCGGCGCGGTCGAGCGCGTCGGCGGTGAGGAAGCTCATCGACATCGCCTGCTCGACCGGCAGCGTGATCTTCAGCATCTGCCGCCGGCCGAGCGGCAGGTCGATGATGCGGCTGCCGAACACCACGCGGTTCTTCGCCACCGTCATGGCGTCGTGATAGGCGCGGCGCATCAGCGCGGTGGATTTGACGCCGTTGGAGAGCCGCGACGAATTCACCATCTCGGCCATCTGCACGAAGCCGCGGTCGAGCTTGCCGACGGCGTAGGCGATCGCGCCTTCGAGCTTGATCTCCCCTGACGCCATCGAGCGCGTGCCGAGCTTGTCCTTCAGACGCACGATCCGGTAGTGGTTCTGCGCGCCGTCCTCGAGGAAGCGCGGCATCAGGAACAGGCCGACGCCGCGCGTGCCGGGGCCGGCGCCTTCGGGACGCGCCAGCAGCATCACCACCTTGGCATCCGCGTTCGAGCAGAACCATTTTTCGCCAGTGAGGCGCCAATGGTCGCCCTCCTGCACGGCGCGCGTGGTCAGCGTGCCGACGTCGGAGCCGCCCTCCTTCTCGGTCATGAACTGGCCTCCTTGCGTCAGCTTGCTCATGTCGGTCTGGGTGAGACCATCGAGATATTTTGCCTTCAGCGCCTCGCTGCCGAAATTCGCCAGCAGTTTTGCGCAGCCGTCGGTGACGTTGATCGGGCAGCCCATGCCGAATTCGGTCTGGTTGAACAGGAAGGTGAAGGCGTGCTTTGCCACGACAGGATATTTGTCCGGCCAGCCCATGATGCCCTTGCGGATCGACAGCGCGTGGATGCCGAACTCGCCGAACGCGGCCTTCTCCAGTTCGCGATAGGCCGGGTGGTATTCGATCCACTGCACGTCGCGGCCGAACTTGTCGCGCTGGTGCAGCACGGGCGTGTGCCGGTCGGCGAGGCGCGCGCAGTCGTCGAGATGGCCGCCGGCGAGCTCGCCAAGGCGGTCGAGATGCGGCTCGATGTGACGGAACAGCGTCTCCGGCAGATGGATGCGCAGCAAATCCGTCAGCGCCGGATCGGCGCGGTAGAAATTCATGCCTGTGGTATCGGGCGCCAGCAGGCCGGATGGTGCGGACGCGGCATCTTTCGGCTGCGCTGTGACCGGCTTGTGCATGATCGTCCTCTTCGTTTCCGCCCGACGGCATTTCTTAGCGCTTGCCGCTTGGGATGATGTCGATCATGCTCCAGCCAGGAAGCCGGATAAAGCCGCAAATTGTCAGGGAGGCATGATCGCGGTGAAGGAGCAATTCGCTCTGCGGAATTGTGATCGGCCGGGCCTGCACCCCGGCTGGTTGTCCGCACGGCGGATGCATAGATCAACGGCTTCCCGTCTCCGAGAGATCACGCCATGGAACACCCGAAATACAAGATCGCGCTCATCGTCGGCGCCGGCGAGGGCCTGAGCGCCTCGCTGGCGCGGCTGCTCTCCGCCCAGGGCATTCGCGTGGCGCTTGCCGCGCGGAAGATCGAGAAGCTGGGCGCGCTCTGCACCGAGACCGGTGCAAGAGCCTATGCCTGCAACGCGACAGAGCCGGATGAGGTCGAGCGCCTGTTCGGCCTCGTCGAGCGCGAGATCGGCACGCCCGATCTCGTCGTCTACAATGCCAGCGGCCGCACCCGGGGGCCGCTCGTCGACCTCGTCCCGGCCGATGTCGCGCAGGCGATCGCGGTCAGCGCCTATGGTGGTTTCCTGGTGGCGCAACAGGCGGCCAAGCGCATGCTGCCGAACAAGCACGGCGCGATCCTGTTCACCGGCGCTTCGGCCAGCGTCAAGGGCTATGCGCAGTCCGCTTCCTTCGCGATGGGCAAGTTCGCGCTGCGCGGCCTCGCCCAGAGCATGGCGCGCGAACTCTCGCCGCAAGGCATCCATGTCGCGCATTTCGTGATCGACGGCGGTATCAGGAGCGCGGCGCGGACGGAAGCAGCCGACAATCCGGATTCAATGCTCGATCCCGACGCGATTGCAGAAAGCTACTGGAACGTGTTGCAGCAGCCGCGCAGCGCCTGGAGCTGGGAGCTGGAGCTGCGGCCGTGGGTGGAGAAGTTTTGAGGCGATAACATCACAACAACCGTCATTGCGAGCGAAGCGAAGCAATCCAGAGATGGCTCCGCGGAGGCAGACTGGATTGCTTCGTCGCTTCGCTCCTCGCAATGACGAATAGAGAG
>NZ_JBFUES010000847.1:0-3298 GCF_056403875.1 Bradyrhizobium sp. P2_E8 | reverse complement strand
GGCGAGTACGGCGTCTTCAGCACCAGCTTGATGGTGAGGGGATCGACGACCTCGACATGGTCGACGCTGGCGAGCTCGGATTTGCGGAACGAGGTCGGCAGCGTCATGTGACGCTCGATCGAGAATTTTGCCGCTTCCGCGTCCAGCGGCTCGCCGTCGTGGAATTTGACGCCTGGCCGGAGCTTGATCGTCATCTCCTTGCCGTCGGCCGACGTCTCGTGGGACAGCGCGAGCTGCGGCACTATGTTGAGCTTCTCGTCGATGTCGAACAGCTTGTCGCAGAACGCGGAGAACACGATGCGGCCGACGTAGGTGCGGCCGATGCTGGGATCGAGGATATCAGGGTCTTCGGCGATCCCGATGCGAAGCGTGGTCTGAGCCTGGGCCGTGCCCACGAGCGACGTCAGCAAGGCCGACGCCAGGATTGTCAAACGCATAAAGCTCATCGCTCTCAACCTCTGTTTCACGGCTATGCGGGGTCCGTCCCCAATGGACTAACCCCGCCGCCGCGTGCTGCTTCCGGACCGGCGCTGAAGGCGGCAACCAATTTTTCAAGAACCGGCGAGAAACCGCCATCCATGGGGACGATGGCCGCGGAGGACGGCAGTTCCGACGTTCGGTGGCAAGCTGTTGCATGTCCGATGCCATCCGAGACAAGCTGAGGCATCTCGCTGCGGCAGCGGTCCACGACATAGGGACAGCGGGTGTGGAAGCGGCATCCCGGCGGCGGATTGAGCGCGCTGGGGATCTCTCCCTGGAGCACAATCCGGCTGCTTTTTGCCCGCGGTTTAGGCACGGGGATCGCAGACAGCAGCGCGCGGCTATAGGGGTGCCGGGGCGCGGCGAACAGCGCGTCCGCCTCCGCGGTCTCGACGATCTGGCCGAGATTCATCACCGCGACGTGGTCGGCGATGTGCTTGACCACGGCGAGGTCGTGCGAGAYGAAMATGTAGGCAAGGCCGAGCCGGTCCTGGAGCTCGCGCAGGAGGTTGAGGATCTGCGAGCGGATCGAGACGTCGAGCGCCGAGACCGGCTCGTCGCAGATGATCAGTTTTGGCTCGACCGCGAGCGCGCGGGCAATCGCGATGCGCTGCCGCTGGCCGCCGGAGAATTCGTGCGGATAGCGTCGCTCGAGCCGCGGCTCCAGCCCGACCAGCCGCAGGATTTCCGCGACCCGTTCGCGCCGCTGTGCGGGTGGAACGAGATCGTGCAGCGCCAGCGGCTCGGTCAGGATCTGGCCGACGGTCATGCGCGGGTTGAGCGAGGCGTAGGGATCCTGGAAGATGATCTGCGCTTCACGGCGGAACGCGCGGAGCGCGCCGGCGTCGAGCGAGAGCAGGTCGCGGCCATCGAAGCGGATCGTGCCTGCATCCGGCTCGATCAGCCGCAGCACCAGGCGGCTGACGGTGGATTTGCCGCAACCGGATTCGCCGACCAGGGCCAGCGTCTTGCCCGCCTCGAGCGAGAAGCTGACGCCATCGACCGCCTTGACATGCGCGAGTGCCCGGCCGAACAGCGAGCGCTCGGCGACGAAATGCTTGACCAGGCCTTCGACCTCGAGCAGAGCCATCACGACACCAGAAGTTCGAGCGGCGCGCGGATGCAGCGCGAGAGGTGACCGGGGCTGATCTCCACGAGCGGCGGCGGCGCCCTGGTGCAGGCGTCCAACGCGAAGGGGCAGCGTGCGGCGAAGCGGCAGCCGGCGGGCGGCTGCGCCATGTTCGGGACCATGCCTTCGATCGTCGCAAGCTGCTCGGCGCGGTGGTCGAGCCGCGGGATCGAGCCGAGCAGGCCGACGGTGTAGGGATGCTGCGGCGTCGAGAACAATTCATCCACCGGCGCGCGCTCGACGATCTCGCCGGCATACATCACCGCGACCTCGTCACAGACCTCGGCGACCACGCCGAGGTCGTGGGTGATCAGGATGATCGCCGCACCGCTCGCCGCCTTCAACTCGCGCATCAGCTCCAGGATCTGCGCCTGCAGGGTGACGTCGAGCGCGGTGGTCGGCTCGTCCGCGATCAGGAGGCGGGGGTCGCAGGCCAGCGCCATCGCGATCATCACGCGCTGGCGCATGCCGCCGGAGAGCTTGTGCGGATATTCGTCGACGCGCCGCTCGGGCGAGGGGATGTGGACGCGACGCAACAGCTCGATCGCGCGGTCGCGAGCGCTGCGCCGCGAGCCGCCGCGATGGCGCAGGATCGTCTCGATGATCTGGTCGCCGATGGTGAAGCTCGGGTTGAGCGAGGTCATCGGCTCCTGGAAGATCATCGCGAGCCGGTTGCCGCGGAGGTCGCGCAAGGTCTGGTCCGGGGTCTTCAGCAAATCGAAGCCGTCGAAGAGGATCGCGCCCGATATCTCCGCGCTTTGCTTCGGCAGCAACCCCATGATCGCGAGCGATGTCACGCTCTTGCCGCAGCCGGATTCGCCGACGAGGCCGAGCGTCGCGCCATTGGCGACGCTGAGATCGACACTGTCGACCGCATGGGTGACGCGGCCGTCGTCGCCGTGGAAGCGGATGCGCAGATCCTTGATCTCGATGAGAGGGCTTGTTCTCATGATCGTCTTGCACGGGCCGCGGCGATGCTGGCGTCGATGACGCTGCGATCGGTGTTGCCGGCCGGATTCTGCCGCGTCGGCATGGAGGAGCGGAAATGCACCCAGAGCTCGTGGCTGACCCGTTCGAGCCGCTCGAGCTCGCCGAGCGGATCGGGATGGTCGTCGGCGCGAATGTCCAGCGCCGGCCATTCCTCCTCGCCGTGGATCAGGAGTGCTGCGGACTGCTTGCCGCGTTTGTCGCCCCCGGCGGCCTCGCCCGCGCGCATCGCCGCGAGCAGGCGGCGCGGAAAGGGCAGGCTGTCATTGGCGATGTAGGTCTTGGCGGTCTCGTCGAGCACATCGGCGCCCGCGAGCATGTTGCCGGCGATCGAGAAGCCGCTGCCCGCGATGTGGCCGCACCAGTCGACGCAGTCGCGCCCGGTGTGCGCGGCAATCTCGCCGCTGGCGTCCATGATGTGAATCTGGCGGCTTTCGCGCCCGTCGTCGGTCGCGAGCAGGCTGGCGAGCACGTCATGCGCGTTCAGGCCTTCACGCAAGAGCTTGACGCCGTCGATGCCGTAATAGGGATTGACGAAGGCCTGCGTCGCGATCGCGCCGAGGCCGGCGGCGATATAGGGCACACGCGCGCCGACGGCGAAGAAGCGGGTTGCAACCGCGATGCCGAACTGGCCGGTGCCAGGATCGCGTGCGATGATCGACCAGGTCATATTCTGTCCATCAGCGTCCTGCTGCGTAGCCC
>NZ_JBFUES010000846.1:0-3301 GCF_056403875.1 Bradyrhizobium sp. P2_E8 | reverse complement strand
CCGCGACGTCGCGCGCGAGCACGTGGTGGTAGGCTTCGTCGAGTGGAATCATCTCTTCAGGCAGCGGCTTCACGCCGGCCAGCACCGCGGCGAGCGCGTCAGAAACCGGCATCAAGGCCACGGGGAAGACTCCTGCTGGGCACGTTCGGGCGAATGAACGCGGAACGTTCTATCCGAGTGCGGGCGCAGAGGCAAAACAGCGACGAAGCGGGATAATTCATCCTGTCGTCGGCCGCCCTTCTATGGAGAGCGCCAAGTGCGGCGTGGCATAGTCCGGACGATCAGAAAGACCGGTACGAGCGTGGCCATGGCAAAGACGACAATGACGAGAGCCACGGCCAGCATCGGTCAACGACCGGTTTGCTGGTCCGGACGGGCGTCCGGCGCCACGTCGGGAGCTTTGGGGCCTTGATCCTTGTCGGGCAGCGGATCGGCCTGGGATTTCAGGTCGGCGGCCTTGCTGATCAGCTTGGCGGAGAGGTCAGAATCCGACGTTGTTCTGGCGAATTCGAGCAGAAGAGAGGCTTGTTTGGTGAGGTAGCTCTTGCCCAACACGATGATGCGTCCGTCCGTAGAAGTCCCAACGGACTCAAGAGTCCGGAAGCGGGCATTCCGTTCCCGGAACTCTGTATAAAAATGTACAAAGCGATTTGGTTCCTGATCTCGGGCCAGATCGGTTCCGGGGAACTCAACGGTTTCACCCGCCGGCCGATGCGCCTCGATCAGATTCCCAGCGCTTTGAGCGCATCGCCGACATCGCGGGGCGAGGTCACATGCACCGCGGTCAATCCGCGCGCCCGCGCCCCCTCGACGTTTTCGGCGAGGTCGTCGAAGAACACGATGCGCCTGGCGGGCACGCCGATGGCCGCCACGACATGGTCGAAAGCCGCCGCGTCCGGCTTGCGCAGGCCGATGCTGGACGACAGGTAAAGCTCGCGGAAATGGCCGAGCAGGCCGGCATATTCCTTCGAGAAATGGTCGACATGCGGCCGGTTGGTGTTGGAGAAGGCGTAGAGCGGCATCCGCTTCGCCGCGCGCGGCAACAACTCCGCGATATCAGGCATCTCGCCCGCGAAGATCGCGTTCCAGCCCTCGAGGAATTGCGCATCCGAGATGCCGATCCCGAGCGAGGCGCGCAGCGAGGCGAAATAGTCCTCGTCGCTGATCTTGCCGACCTCGTGCAACCGGTAGGCCTCGCTGTCACGCACAAAGCGGGCAACGATCGCCTCCGGCTTGCAGCCGGCATGCCCCGCCCAGCAGGCGATCGCCTTGGAGAAATCGATGTCGAGCACGACGCGCCCGAGATCGAACAAAAGCGCATCCGCGCTGCCKGGAGAGAGCGAGGTCATTGCATCCTTTCAGATCAGTATCGGTAAGGTTCGTGGTCGAACAGCGGGAACGCGCTGAACACGCTCGGCGCATTCGTTGCAGTTGCCTGATGCAGGCAGGACTTGTTGACCTCGGCGAACGAGGTGGCGCCCAACAGGCCGAGGCAGCGCAGCACCTCGTCCTCCAGAAGCTCCAGCATCCGCGTCACGCCGGCTTCGCCGGCCGCCGCCAGCGCCCAGCATTGCAACCGGCCGATGCCGACGAGGTCCGCGCCCGCCGCGATCGCCTTGACGATGTCGGTGCCGCGGCCGAAGCCGCCATCGACCATGATCTTGGCGCGGCCCTTCACGGCCTCGACGATCTCAGGCAGCACATGCATGGCGCCGCGGCCGTGATCGAGCTGGCGGCCGCCATGGTTGGAGACGTAGATCCATTCGACGCCGTGATCGATCGCGATCAGCGCGTCCTCGGCGGTGGCGATACCCTTGAGGATCAGCGGAATCTTGAACTTGTCCTTGATCATCTTCACGGTCCGCCACTCCAGGCCCTTCTGGAATTCGCCGCCGGTGGCGCGCAGGCGGCTCTCGCGAACGTAGCGCTTGGCGATGTCACGTTCGCGACGGCTGTAATGGGCGGTGTCGACGGTCAGGCAGAAGGCGGCGTAGCCGTGCTTTTCGGCCCGGCTGACGACATCGGCGACGTAGGCGTCGTCGCCGCGCACATAGAGCTGGAACAGGCGCAGCGCATCGGGAGCGGCCTCGGCGGTCTTCTCCAGGCCGGGCTCGGACACCGAGCTCAGCATGTGCGCCGCACCGAAGGTGCCGGCGGCCCGGGCGACGCTCGCGGCGCCATCCGGGTCGAAGATCTCGAGCGCGCCGACCGGTGCGAGCACCACCGGCAGGCGCATCCTGCGGCCGAACTGCTCGACGGAGCCATCGACCTTGCGCACGTCGCGCAGCACGCGCGGGCGGAAGGCGATCTCGTCCAGCGCCATCCGGTTGCGGCGCATCGTGGTCTCGGTCTCGGCGGCGCCGACGATATAGTCCCAGGCATTCTGGTTGAGGTTGGCGCGCGCCTTCCGGATGAATTCGTGCAGGTTCTGGAACGGCTCGCTGCTGGCGCCGAGTTCGACGTTCCTTTCCGGCCGGATGCGGGGTGCTTCGTTCATTATTATCCTCCCGAGAATTTGAAGCCTTGTTTCATCGCCTAACCCGTCCGGCTCTCCAAAACCATCCTAAAATCGCATAGCTGCGAGGCGTGGGTCGGTCGACCGGTTGCGGCATTGCGCGAAACGGTTTCGGAACGTTGCCAAAAGTTTAGGTCCGGGCGAAGGGATTTTTACGGTGTAGGCGCCGGCGTGGCCGCCCGGCCTTGAAGAAACCAGAATGGTATTGTGAGAAGCGAGCTGGATCGCCATCTGCATGGCGCCTCCCAAGCCCCAAGAGAACCGCCAAAGCAAAAAGGCCAGCCTATCCATGCGGAAATCCCTGCTGTTCCCCCTGGGCGCGCTCACCGGAGCGTGTTTGACTCTTCTGGTAGCCAGTCCGCACGGCGGCGTGTGGGCGGCACGGGCGGCAGCGAGTGCGGATGATGCCTATTCCCAGCTCAACTTGTTCGGCGAAGTCTTCGAGCGCGTGAAGGCGAGCTATGTCGAGAAGCCCGACAATGCCAAGCTGATCGAAGGCGCGATCACCGGCATGGTGACCTCGCTCGATCCGCATTCGCGCTACATGAACGACAAGGCCTGGACCGAGATGCAGGAGACTACCTCCGGCGAGTTCGGCGGGCTCGGCATCGAGGTCACGATGGAGGAGGGCCTGGTCAAGGTTGTCTCGCCGATCGACGACACGCCGGCGTCCAAGGCCGGCATCATGTCCGGCGACCTCATCAGCAAGATCGATGGCGATGCCGTGCAGGGCATGACGCTCGAGCAGGCCGTCAACAAGATGAAGGGCCCGGTCGACACCAAGAC
>NZ_JBFUES010000845.1:0-3302 GCF_056403875.1 Bradyrhizobium sp. P2_E8 | reverse complement strand
CCGCCGAGATAGCCGGCAAAGGTGTGGATCGAGAAGGCGCGGCCCATCCGCGCCTCGTCCATGTGCTCGGCGAGGATCGCGTAATCGGCGGGGTGATAGACGCTGTTGGCGAGTCCGAGCAGCACGGCGCAGGCGATCATCGAGGCGTAGCTCAGATGCAGGCCGAGCAGGATCAGCGCGAGGCCGCCGAGCGTGAGCCCGATCAGCAAGATCCTGCGCGCGCCAAAATGGTCGACGAGATAGCCGGTCGGCGCCTGCGTCAGGCCCGATACGACCGCAAGCGTGGTCAGCGCGAAGCCGAGCTCGACATAGCCGACGCCGAGCCGGTCCTTCAGGAACGGGAACAGCATCGGCAGGACCAGCAGATGGAAATGGCTGACCCAATGCGCGATCGAGATTCCCGTCAGCGTGCGCAGCGCGCTGTCCGCCTTGCCTTGCTGCGGTGCGGCGAGAACGTCGACCATTGCGGTAGTTTCACTCCCTGGGGGAGCGCAAACTATCGGGGACAGCGGTTATTTGTCCATGAACGCAGGCGCATGGCAGGTAGCGCGGGCGGGACGACGGCGGAGGATTGTGCGTGAGCGGGCAGCCAAACGCACACCGAACGCCCCTCACAACGGCTCGTCATCGGGACCGTACCGGTCACGCTTCGGTGTTGCGATGTCGCCGTCTTCGTAATCGTCGTCGTCGAGGTCGCGCGGCAGCGGCTTCTTCGCCTTGTTGTCCGCCAGCTTCTCGCTGGCAGTCTTGGGCGGCTCGCTCGGCTTGGCGGTCTTGTTGGCGATCTTGGCCATGGCTGTTCCCGGATGGTGATGCTGCATCCGATCCTAGTCGCAATATGTGGGCAGCGCCCGACTTATCTCAAGAATGGCGCGCCGGGCCGTCAGTGCACCACCGGCCCGCCCGCCTTCTTCCAGGCATCGATGCCGCCGGCGATATGGGCGGTATTGGCGAGGCCCGCTTCCTTCGCCGCCGCGACAGCCATCGCCGAGCGTTCGCCGAAGGCGCAGAAGAACACGACGCGGCGGCCGGTGGCGGCAGCGACCTCGCGCAGCATGCCGCCGGGCTTCAGGCTCTCCTCGACGGACGGATAGGGCGTGTGCAGCGCGCCTTCGAGCATGCCGTGCTTGGCGCGCTCGTTGGTCTCGCGCAGATCGACCAGCAGGATGTCAGGCCGGCCGAGGATGCGGATCGCCTCGCCAGCGCTCAGCGCGCGGCCCTCCTTCTCCAGCTCCTCCTGATGCAGGCCGACGCGCATGTTGGCGGGCACCGCCACGTCCATCATCTTCGGATTGGGCAGCTTCAGGTTCGCCATCAGCTCGATATATTCGTCGACCGAGCGCACCTGGAGCCGCGGATTGTAGCGCTTCTCCTCGCCGATGGTGGAGACGGTGTCGCCCTTGTAGTCATGCGCCGGGAACACCATCGTCTCGTCCGGCAGCTTGAGCAGGCGGTTGAAGATCGAATCGTACTGTGCGCGCGAGGAGCCGTTCTGGAAATCGGTGCGGCCGGTGCCGCGGATCAGCAGCGTGTCGCCGGTGAAGACGCGGTCGCCCATCAGGTAGGAATAGGAATCGTCGGTGTGGCCGGGCGTGTACATCACGTCGAGCGACAGCCCCTCGATCGTCACCTTGTCGCCGTCGGCGACCCGCATCGCCACCACGTCGGCCTTGGTCTGGTCGCCCATCACGGTCATGCAATGGGTGCGGTCGCGCAGCTCGCCGAGCCCGGTGACGTGGTCGGCATGAAGGTGGGTGTCGACCGCCTTGACCAGCTTGAGGTCGAGCTCGCGCAGCAATTGGCAATAGCGGTCGACCTTCTCCAGCACGGGATCGAGGATCAGCGCCTCGCCGCCGGGGCGGCTGGCAAGGACGTAGCTGTAGGTGCCCGAAACACTGTCGAAGAGCTGGCGGAAGATCATGGCAAGACCCCGGCGTGGAGCTGATTTCGAGATTCTACTACGCCGCGGGCCAAAAAGAGAAGTAATGCACTGCAAAAATAAGAAAAATTGGAAGATTTTTACTCCGCGTGATGAGGCTTGGGGTGGGGTTTGGGGGCTGGCACGTCACACTCGCTGTCATCGCCCGCCACCGGGTCCCGCCTTCGGCGAGATCCGGTGGCGGGGAATGACAGCGGTGGGTGAGGCGGCGCCATAGCGCCCATGACGGCTCTCGAGCGTCGTCCCGGCACTCCTACGGCCGCACCACCGTGTACCCGTTCTCCGCCAGGAACAGGATCTGCCCGACCCCGACCTGCACCGGGGTGGCGGCGGGGATGAACTCGGGCCGCTTGCCCGTCTCCCGCTCGATCGTGTCGACCGTGTTGAGACAGATGTCGAAGCGCACGCCTTGCGCGATCAGGCTCTCGACCTGCTTGCGGCGCTCGCTGCCCGGCAGCAGCAGGTCGATACCGGGGCCGAACGCCACCACCTCGATCGCGACCTTGTCGGGGTCGTAGGCCTTCAGCAGATTGTTGGCGACGCTCAGCACCAGCGCCTGCTTCCGGGCATCGCCGTCGGAGAGCTGGAGCACGATCCTGTGCTCGGCGAACGGCTTGTCCTGAAGCGGCACCTGCTGCGCAAGAGCCGGCGGCGTCGCGGCCAAGGCGAGCAGCGCCAGCATCAGCGCGCGAAACATTTGCAAGCGCCTCATCCCTGTCCTGCAATCCCGGGATTGTCCTCGACGCCCTTCAGCGTCACGCCGGAGCCGAGCCGCTCCTGAAGCATCCGGCCCGAGCGCAGATATCTGGCCACCACGTCCCACACCGGCGCGCCCTGCTGGCCGTTGACCGAGGCCCAGCCCGCGACCTTGTAGCGGTGGTTGGCGCTGATCGCCTTGCCGTCATTGAGCTTCAGCTCCGAGATGCGGCCGCCGATCGCGCCCGCCGGCGTGCAGGTGTAGCTGAGGCCGCCGGCGCGCACCATGTCGCCGCCCTGCTGGTAGTAGGGATCGGCGTTGAAGAGATTGTCGCAGATGTCCTCCAGCACGTCCTTGATCTGCGCGCCGGTCATCTCCTGCACATAGGTCTCGGGATAGCTGATCGCGGTTTCCGCGAGCACATCCTCCATGGTCAGCGCCTGGCCGGATAGTGCGGTAACGCCCCAGCGGAAGCCCGGCGACAATGCGATCTGGGCATCGAGCTCGGTGCGCAGCGCCGAGCAGATCAGCTCGTCGACCGGGCCGGTGAAATTGCCGCGACGATAGAGCAGCCGGTCGGGCGTTGCGATCTTCTCCGACCAGTCGGCCACGTGCGGCGCACGAACCCGGCCGATCAGCTCGGCCATCGCAGGATCAGGCTTCAGC
>NZ_JBFUES010000844.1:0-3306 GCF_056403875.1 Bradyrhizobium sp. P2_E8 | reverse complement strand
GGAAGAACATGAAGAAGACTTTGAGCGAGAACCAGATGATCCCCGGCACCCAGTTGAAGGGCGGCAGGTCCACCGGCGGCAGCCAGCCTCCGAGGAACAGGATCGTCGCCAGCGCGCACATCGTGACGATCGCGACATACTCGCCGAGCATGAACAGGAGGTACGGCGTCGAGCCGTATTCGACCATGAAGCCGGCGACGAGCTCGGATTCGGCTTCGACGAGGTCGAACGGCGGACGGTTGGTTTCCGCCAGCGCCGAGACGTAGAACACCACGAACATCGGGAACAGCGGCCAGACGTACCAGTTCAGGATGGTGAGCTGCGGCAGCCCGATCAGGCCGGCAAGGCCGCGGGTATGCTGGGCCTCGACCACGGCCGACAGGTTCAGCGTGCCGGCGCAGAGCAGCACGGTGATGATGACGAAGCCGATCGAGACTTCATAGGACACCATCTGCGCCGCCGAGCGCAGCGCGGCCAGGAACGGGTATTTCGAGTTCGACGACCAGCCGGCCATGATGATGCCGTAGATCGACAGCGACGAGATCGCGAAGATGAAGAGGACGCCGACATTGATGTCGGAGATCACCCAGCCGAGATTGGTCGGGATCACCGCCCAGGCGGCGAGCGCGAGCACGCATGAGACCAGGGGAGCAAGGAGGAACACGCCCTTGTTGGCGCCGGCCGGGATGATCGGCTCCTTCAGCACGAACTTCAGCAGGTCGGCGAAGGACTGCAGCAGGCCCCAGGGGCCGACCACGTTGGGACCGCGGCGGATCTGCACTGCCGCCCAGATCTTGCGGTCGGCGAGCAGGATGTAGGCGATCGCGACCAGCAGGACGACGAGCACCAAGACGCTCTCCGCGACCATGATGATCAGCGGCCAGAGGAAACCGGTCCAGAATGCGCTTTCGAAGAATTCCATCAGGTCACGCTCACTCCGCTGCGGTCAGCATCTGCCCGGAGGCAAGCCGCGAGCACTCCGCCATCACGGCGGACGCACGCGCGATTGGGTTGGTCAAATAGAAGTCCTCGACCAGAGGCTTGAACGGCGCCTTCTCGGGCGAGCCGCCCTTACCCGCCAGCTTCTTGATCTGGTCGGCAGAGCCGGCCGCGATCTGGTCGAGACGGATCAGATGCGGCACGGCCTTGAAGATCGCCTGGCGCAGGGCGGCAAGCGAGTCGTAGCCGAGCTTCTTGCCGAGCGCTTCCGACAGCGCACGGACGATCGCCCAGTCTTCGCGGGCTTCGCCTGGCGGGAATGCGGCACGTCCCGTCATCTGCACGCGGCCTTCGGTGTTGACGTAGATCGCGGATTTCTCGGTGTAGGCGGCCGCCGGCAGGATCACGTCGGCGCGGTGCGCGCCGCGGTCGCCATGGGTGCCGACATAGACGACGAAGGTGCCGTCCGGCGCCTTGATCTCGTCGGCGCCCAGCAGGAACAGCAGGTCGAGCGTCCCGAAGGTCGTCATCTGCGCGGCGTTCAGGCCGCCGGCGGTGGCGGAGAAGCCGATGTCGAGCGCGCCGACGCGCGAGGCGGTCTCGTGCAGCACGCCGAAACCGTTCCAGCCGTCCTTGACCGCACCAACATCCATCGCGAGCTTGGCGGCAGCGGCCAGAATGGCGGCGCCGTCGTGACGCGAGGCTGCGCCCGCACCGACCAGGATAATCGGGTTCTTGGCGTTCTTCAGCACGTCCATGAAGGAGTGCTTGCCGGCCGCGAGTTCACCGAGCGTCTCGGTGCCCGCGCCGAGATGGTCGTAGTCGTAGGTCAGGTCGGCCTTGGCGCCGATCACGCCGACCTTGAAGCCGCCGGAGCGCCAGCGCTTGCGGATACGGGCGTTGAACACGGCCGCTTCCTTGCGCGGATTGGCGCCGATGACGAGCAGCGCGTCGGCCTGCTCCACGCCTGCAAGCGTCGGGTTGAAGATGTAGGAGCCGCGGCCGAGCGCGGGATCGAAGGCGTCGCCGCCCTGCACCGCCAGATTGCTCGAGCCGTATTTGGCGAGCAGATCCTTCAGCGCGAACATCTCCTCGACACCGGCGAGGTCGCCGGCGATCGCGCCGATGCGCTTGCCGTCGGTACGTGCCGCTTTCGCAGCGATCGCGGCAAAGGCCTCGGGCCAGCTCGCCGCGCGCAGCTTGCCGGCCTCGCGGATATAGGGCCGGTCGAGGCGCTGGGTGCGCAGACCGTCGAYGATGTGGCGGGTCTTGTCCGAGATCCACTCCTCGTTCACGGCCTCGTTGATACGCGGCAGCACGCGCATCACCTCGCGGCCGCGGGTATCGACGCGGATCGCCGAGCCAACGCCGTCCATGACGTCGATCGACTGGGTCTTGCCGAGCTCCCACGGACGGGCCGCAAAAGCATAGGGCTTCGAGGTCAGCGCACCGACCGGACAGATATCGACGAGGTTGCCCTGCAACTCCGACGTCAGCGCATGCTCCAGATAGGTCGTGATCTCCATGTCCTCGCCGCGACCGGTCGCGCCCATTTCAGGGGCGCCGGCGACTTCCGCCGAGAAGCGGACGCAGCGCGTGCACTGGATGCAGCGGTTCATCGAGGTCTTGACCAGCGCGCCGAGATACTTGTCCTCAACCGCGCGCTTGTTCTCGGCGAAGCGGCTGGTGTCCACACCATAGCCCATCGCCTGGTCCTGCAGGTCGCACTCGCCGCCCTGGTCGCAGATCGGGCAGTCCAGCGGATGGTTGATCAGAAGGAATTCCATCACGCCTTCGCGCGCCTTCTTCACCATCGGCGAACGGGTGGAGATTTCCGGCGGCTCGCCCTTGGGACCCGGACGGCAGTCGCGCACGCCCCAGGCGCAGCTCGCGACCGGCTTCGGGCCGCCCTTCACCTCGACGAGGCACATCCGGCAATTGCCGGCGATCGACAGCCGCTCGTGATAGCAGAAGCGCGGAATCTCGGCGCCGGCCGCCTCGCACGCCTGAAGCAGCGTGTACTCGGCCGGAACATCGATCTCTTTGCCGTCGATGATGAGCTTGGTCATGTCTCTTACTCCGCCGCGACCATGTTCACGGGATCGCGGACGCCGATATCGTCGATGTCGGCCTTGTGCGAATACTGGTCGATGCGCGCTTCGATCTCATGACGGAAATGCGCGATCAGGCCCTGGATCGGCCAGGCGGCTGCGTCGCCGAGCGCGCAGATGGTGTGGCCTTCGACCTGCTTTGTGACTTCGAGCAGCATGTCGATTTCGCGCTTGTGGGCGCGGCCGTCCGCCATGCGGGTCAGGACGCGCCACATCCACCCCGTGCCCTCGCGGCACGGCGTGCACTGGCCGCAGC
>NZ_JBFUES010000843.1:0-3306 GCF_056403875.1 Bradyrhizobium sp. P2_E8 | reverse complement strand
CTGTCATGCCCGCGAAGGCGGGCATCCAGTACGCCGCGGCCTCTCCGTATCCCACGAACGTCTCTGGAATACTGGATCATCCGCTTTCGCGGATGATGACAGCGGAGTGCGAGGCGAGGCCTTGGCCTTCGCTTATTTCCGCAAAACCTTCACCAATTCCCCGTGCACGAACTCATTGCCGCACACGACGTGCCCGGTCACCAGCGGATCGCCCGGCGTCGCGATGTCGCTCACCGTTCCGCCTGCCTCGCGCACCATGATCATGCCGGCGGCGATGTCCCAGGACTGGAGATCGCGCTCCCAGTAGCCGTCGAGGCGGCCGGCGGCGACGAAGGCGAGGTCGAGGGAGGCGGCGCCGAAGCGGCGCAGGCCCGCGACGCGGTCCTGGATCGCGGTCATCTCGCGGCGGAATTCCTCGTGGTCGCCGCGGCCGATATGAGGCAGGCCGCACGCCACCACGCATTCGTTGAGCTGGCGGCGGCCGGCCACGCGCAGGCGCTGGTCGTTGAGGAAGGCGCCCTTGCCGCGCTCGGCGATGTAGAGCTCGTCATTCGCAGGGTTGTAGATCACGCCAGCGATCACAGTGCCCTCGCGCACGAGGCCGATCGAAATGGCGAATTGCGGGATGCCGTGCAGGAAGTTGGTGGTGCCGTCGAGGGGATCGACGATCCAGGTGTGGCTCTTGTCGGTGCCCTCGCGGGTTCCGCCCTCTTCGCCGATGAAGCCGTAGCCGGGCCGGGCCTTGGCGAGGTCCTGGTAGAGGATCTCCTCGGCGCGCTTGTCGGCGAGCGAGACGAAATTGGCCGGCCCCTTCAGCGAGACCTGGAGATGCTCGATCTCGCCGAGATCGCGCTTGAGGCTGCGGCCAGCGCGGCGCGCGGCCTTGACCATGACGTTGATAGTTGCGGAATACAGCATGAGCTTCCGGTCTTGATCGGGGGGAAATGGCGCGAAAACGCGCCTGTTTGGGGGATTGGGTGCCCTGTGAGGGGGCTAACGTCAAGTCATTGCGTCAAGTCATTTGGTCCCGAGCCATTTCCTGGCGGCGGYCTCCGCCTTGGCCCGGTCCTCGGCCGGCAGATCGGACAATTGCTTGTCGAGCTCCGGATCGCCCTTGCCGGCGGTCTTCGCCACCAGGTGCCATTTGAATCCCTCGACCTTGTCCACGGACGTGCCCATGCCGTTGATCAGCACCCAGGCCAGGCGGTTCTGCGCGATCGCGCTGCCCTGGCGGGACGCCTTGCGGAGCAACGCGACAGCCGCCGGTTGGTTCTTCGGCGTGCCGGTGCCGTTGAACAGCGCGATGGCATATTCGACCTCGGCATCGACATTGTCGGTCAGCGAGGCCGCCTGGAGCAGCCGCACCGCCCTTTCGGGGTCCTTCGGCACGCCGGTGCMTTCCTTGTAGAAGGTCGCCAGCGCGTATTGCGCCTCGGGAAGGCCGGCATCGGCCGCCTGGCGCAGCAGCTCGGCGGAACGCTTGACGTCCTGCGGCAGGGTCTGGCCGTCGAGATAGAGCAGAGCGAGGTTATAGGCCGCCTTGGGCTCGCCGAGCTTGGCGGCGGAGGCCATCAGCTTCACCGCCTCGCCCTTGTCGACGGGGCCGCCGCGGCCGGAGATGCGCAGCATGGCGAGTGCAAACATCGCCTCGCGGTCGCCGGCGTCCGCAGCGCGCTTGTACCATTCCAGCGCCTTGGCGTAGTCGCGGCGGATGCCCATGGCGTTGGAGTAGAGCTCGCCCAGCATGGTCATCGCCTTGGGATCGCCGGCCTGCGCGCGGGCGGTGGCGAGCTCGAACGCGGTCTTGTACTGGCCGCGCTGATAGGCGCCGTACACCAGGTCGACGTTGGAATTGTCGGTTGGAGGCGCCGGGATCACGGTCGCGGGCAGCGCCGGCTTGGGGGAGGCGGACGGCTTCGGCGCCGGCGCGGCCTCCTTCTTCTTGGCGGGCGCGGGTGGCTTGGCTTTCTGCTTTTCGGCGGGCGGGCTCGGCGTTGTGGCCGGCGGCGTGATCTGGAGCTGCGCGGCCGCGGGCGCTGTGAGCAGCAGCGTGGCCAGGATGGTGATGCGCGGGAGCTGCATGTCGGGCGCTAGCCGTGCTCGCCCGCAGGATTTTGGCTTGCAGGCGCGGTCGCATGGGCCTTCTTGATCGCAGCGTCGGCCTCGATCAGCGCGGCCTTGGCCCCGCGCGGATCGGCCCAGATGAACTCGCCGACCAGCACGAAATCGGCGCCGCTGGCGGCGAAGTCGTAGGCCTCTTCCAGCGAGGTCGCAAAGCCGACGCAGGGCGGCTCGAACAGCTCGGCCCACCAGTCCAGCCGTTCGGCAATCGCCTGGGACGACGGCCGCTGGCCCTTCGCGTCGGGCTCGCCGAACAGCAAATAGTCCGCGCCCATCTCGCCCGCATCCATGGAATGGTGCCGCGTCGTCAGCCCGCCGACGCCGGCGATGCGATCGGGCTTGAGCGATGGCAGGGCCTCCTTCAGCGCGGCGATGCCGGGCAGGTGCGCGCCGTCGGCGCCACCGCGCGCGACCAGTTCGGCATGGCCGTCGATCAGCAGTGCGGCGCCGGCCTTCTGGACCGGCGGCGCGAGTGCCTTGATCCACGAGATCATGGTGCGCTGGTCGGTCTCCTTCAGCCGCACCAGCACGGCCGCGACGTCGGCCGAGGCGAGCAGGCCCGGCAGTTCGGCGACGAGCGAAGCCGGGTCTTCGACGACAGGCGTCGCGAGATATAGGCGCGGCGCCGGGCGCGGCGGAGGCGATTTGTTCGACAAGGTCTAGGCCGCTTTCTTTTCCAGGCTGCTCTGCCATTCGCCCTTGGAGGCGAGGCCGTTCATTCGTGCACGATGGCTGAAGGCGCGCTGGCCGGCCGCAACGTTCTCGGCCTTGCCCGACCAGGCCTTCTGCGGCGCGGCCTGCAGCGCGCGGCCGTAGGAGAAGGTCAGGCCCCAGGGCAGCGGGCCGAGCTTGTGCATGGCGTTGAGATGCGCCGTTGCCTCTTCGTCGGACTGGCCGCCGGAGAGGAAGGCGATGCCGGGCACGGCGGCCGGCACGCAGGCCTTGAGCAGCCGTATCGTCTTCTCCGCGACGTCCTCGACGGAGGCCTGCTTCGCGCACTTCTTGCCTGAGATCGCCATGTTCGGTTTCAGTACCATGCCTTCGAGCGCGACGCGCTGCACGCGCAATTCCTGGAAGGTCTTGTTGAGCACGCGCTGGGTTACTTCATAGCAGCGGTCGATGTCGTGGTCGCCGTCCATCAGCACCTCCGGCTCGACGATCGGCACGATCTGCGCGGCCTGGCAC
>NZ_JBFUES010000842.1:0-3308 GCF_056403875.1 Bradyrhizobium sp. P2_E8 | reverse complement strand
GGCATGCACCCAGTGGAATTGCCCGGCATTGCGGCCACTGTGCCCGAAGCTGCCGACCACGCTGCCGTCGTCGCGCCTGATCACCCTGATCTCGTTGTTCTCGCCGTCGGCACTGAGCAGCCAGGTCTGCTTCGGATCGGGCCAGATCGCGACGTCCCACACCGCGCCGTTGCCGAGCGTGCTCTTCTCGAAGAAGAACTCCTTCACGAAGGTGCCGTCTTTCCGAAACACCTGGATGCGGTTGTTGATGCGGTCGCAGACATAGACCAGCCCGTCATTGGCGAGCTTCACGCGATGGACGGGATTGCCGAACTGCTGGGCAACCGGCGCCTTGGGATCGTAGGGCGCCTGCTTGTTGTCATCCGGCTTGTTGCCATAGGCGCCCCAGTGCCGCTTGTAGGCCAGCGTGCTCGCGTCGAACACGATGACGCGACGGTTGCCATAGCCGTCGGCGACGTAGATTTCGTTCGCGTCCTTGTCGATGGCAGTCTCGGCGGGCTTGCCGAGCTGCGTCGTGTCGTTGCTGCCGAGGCTCGGTGCAATCTTGCCGATCTGGGCGACGAACTTGCCGTCGAGCGTGAACTTCAGAATCGCGTTGTCGTTGTCGGCATTGCCGCCGACCCAGACGAAGCCGCGCTCGTCGACCTCGATGCCGTGCTCGCGGCCGACCCATTCGTAGCCTTCGCCCGGACCGCCCCATGAGCGCAGCAGATTGCCATCGGCGTCGAATTCGAGCACGGGCGGCGCCGAGACGCAGCATTTCGAGCRTGGCGGATTGAGGCTCGCGCCCTTCTCGTCGTCGGTGAGCGAGCGTGGGCGATGGATCACCCAGATGTGGCCCTGCCAATCGACCGTGATGCCGCCGACCTGGCCGAGGATCCAGTTGTTCGGCAGCTGCTTGGGCCAGGAGGGATCGACGGCGAATGTCGGGACATCGCCGGCGGTCGCAACGCCCGGAAGCGCAAATGCGAGTGCCGCGATCAGGATGGAGAAGGCGTGAGAGACGCGTGCGAGCGCACGGCCAGCGCCTGCGCGATCATGCCATGGTGCCATGGCAACCTCCCTTTTTTGGCTTGCGGCTTGCTGCCGCTTGAGCGCGGGCAGTCAATCGCGGGGAGGGGGCCAAGTCAATCGGCCGAGCCAATTGGTCAAGTCAATCAGGCCGGCGAGCGGAAGCTCATCAGGCTGCGCGTCTTGTAGTCGTAGAACTTGCCGGTCTCGGTCCAGTCAGGCGCGCACATCGGCACGATGAATTCGGCGACCTGCTCGGGCGTGTCGAGTGTCGCAGGATCCTCGCCCGGCATCAGGGTTGCACGCATGCGGGTGCGGATCGGGCCGGGGTTGAACAGGTTGATGCGAAGAGGCGTGTTCGCGGTCTCCTGCGCCCAGGCGCGCGCCAGCGTTTCCAGCGCGGCCTTGGAGGCGGCGTAGGGGCTGACATAGGCGGTCGCCTTGTTGGCGGCGCCCGAGGTGATGAACACGGCGCGGCCGGCGTCGGACTGCTTCAGCAGCGGCTCCATGCAGCGGATAAGCTGGAAGTTGGCGGAGACGTTGACGGCCATGACGTCGTTGAAGGTCTTCAGCTCGATATGGCCGATCGGCGAGGAGGGGCCGAGCACGCCGGCATTGCCGACGAGGATGTCGAGCTTGCCGTAGCGTTCGTGCAGGCCGGCCCCGAGCCGCGCGATGCCGTCGGAATCGGTGAGGTTGAGCGGTACCAGCGTGGCGCTGCCGCCCTCTTTCCGGATCTCGTCGTCGAGCTCTTCCAGCCCGCCCTGCGTGCGCGCCACCGCGACGATGTGCGCGCCGGCCTTCGCCAGCGCTTTGGCCGTGGCGAAGCCGATGCCGCGCGAGGCGCCGGTGACGAGAGCGATGCGGTCGGCGAGGGGCTTTGTCATGGCCGCGTTTTACAGGCGTGAACGGCTGGGGCAAGCCCCCGCCTGGTCGTCATTCCGGGGCGATGCGAAGCATCGAACCCAGAATCCAGAGGCTATGATACGACTTCGAGATCCCGGGTTCGCGCTATCGCGCGCCCCGGGATGACGGCTTCGCCGTCAGCTCGCTTCCGCCAGCAGTGACAGCTGCCGCGGCTGCTGCTCGGTCTGGGTCTGGTCGGTGAGGTGGGTCGGATACGCCCCGGTGAAGCAGTGATCCGAGAATTTCGGATTGGCCGGGTCGCGGCCGGGCTCGCCCATGGCGCGGTACATGCCGTCGATCGACAGGAAGGCGAGCGAGTCGGCGCCGATGATCTCGCGCATCTCCTCCAGCGAATGCGTCGCCGCCAAGAGGCCGCCGCGATCCGGCAGGTCGATGCCGTAATAATCGGGATAGAGGATCGGGGGCGAAGCGAGGCGGAAATGCACTTCCTTCGCGCCGGCATCGCGCATCATGCGCACGATCTTCTTCGAGGTAGTTCCGCGCACCAGCGAGTCGTCGATCAGGATGATGCGCTTGCCTTCGATCGCGGCGCGGTTGGCCGAATGCTTCATGCGCACGCCGGATTCGCGGATCGCCTGCGTCGGCTGGATGAAGGTGCGGCCGACATAGTGGTTGCGGATGATGCCGAGCTCGAACGGCACGCCGGAATGCTGGCTATAGCCGACCGCGGCGGGCACGCCGGAATCCGGCACCGGCACGACGACGTCGATCGGCACGTGGCTCTCGCGCGCGAGCTGCGCACCGAAGGCCTTGCGCACCTCGTAGACCGAGCGGCCGTGGACGATGGAATCCGGACGGGAGAAATAGATGTATTCGAAGATGCAGGGACGTGGCGCCATCGGCGGGAACGGCTTGTGGATGTCCTGGCCGTTCTCGTCGAACACGATGACTTCGCCCGGCTCGATGTCGCGGATGAAGCGCGCGCCGATGATGTCGAGTGCGCAGGTCTCGGAGGTCAGGATCGGGCAGCCGTCGAGCTCACCGAGCACCAGGGGGCGGATGCCGCGCGGGTCGCGCGCGCCGACCAGCTTCTTGTTGGTGAGCGAGACCAGCGCATAGGCGCCCTCGATCTCGCGCAGCGCGTCGATGTAGCGCTCGATGAAGCGGGTGCGCCGGGAGCGCGCGACCAGGTGCAGGATCACCTCGGTGTCGGTGGTCGACTGCATCATCGCGCCGCTCTTCACGAGCTCGCGGCGCAGCGTCAGGCCGTTGGTGAGGTTGCCGTTATGGGCGACCGCAAGGCCGCCGGCATTGAGCTCGGCGAACAGCGGCTGCACGTTGCGCAGGATGGTGGCGCCGGTGGTGGAGTAGCGGACATGGCCGACGGCCATGTTCCCGGGCAGGCGGTCGATCACCTCGCGGCGGGAGAA
>NZ_JBFUES010000841.1:0-3319 GCF_056403875.1 Bradyrhizobium sp. P2_E8 | reverse complement strand
TACTTCCCCTCCAAGGCAGAGCTGATCTCCGAATTGATCGCCGAGGTCTCCCGCGACGAGCTCGCGGCGATCCGCAGGGCGGCCGATGCCGCGCCGGGGCCGTCCTCGGCGCTGGCTGCCGCCGTCACCACGGTGGCGGTCCATACCCTGTCGCAGCGCAGGCTGGCCTGGGGCATCCTGGCCGAGCCGGTCGACGTCGATGTCAGCGCCTCGCGCCTTGCGAGCCGGCGCGAGATCGCCGGCGAGATCGCAGGCCGGATCGATGCGGCCGTGCGCGCCGGTCACCTGCCGGCGCAGGACACCGCGCTGGCCGCCACCGCGCTGCTCGGTGCGCTGCATGAGGCGCTGGTCGGGCCGCTCGCGCCTGACAATCTCGAAGATCCCGTCAAGATGCGCGATGCGGTGCAGACCGTGACGCTGCTCGCGCTGCGCGCCGTCGGCGTCATGGACGCCCGCGCCCGCGGCCTGGTGGTGCAGCAGACGCTGCTCCCGACGACGAAGGCGCTGGTTGGGGCTTAAATCGAGGGTGCAGCCGGGGCAGCGGCCTGATCGCGCTCAGGCCGTTGTCCGAACGCGCCTTTTCGAACAATCCGAGCAGGCTCGCCGGACCGGCCGGCTACTGTGCATGGGGTTGTTTTCGCCGTTTTTGTTTGCCGGACGCCCGCGGACCTAGATATCCGCGCTGCCCTCGGGGCCGACCGAGGCGATGCGCACCATGTTGGTGGTGCCGGGGATGCCGAGCGGCACGCCGGCGACGATGATCACGCGCTGGCCGGCGCGGACGAAGCCGTCCCGGAACGCGATCTGGCCGGCGCGGCTCACCATGTCGTCCTGGTCGCGCGCGTCTTCCGCCACCACGCAATGCACGCCCCAGACCACCGCCAGCCGGCGTCCGGCCGCGATGTTCGGCGTGATCGCCACGATCGGCGGCTTCGGCCGCTCGCGCGCGACGCGCACCGCGGTCGAGCCCGAGCTGGTCCAGCAGATCAGGGCAGGCAGGTCGAGCGTCTCGGCGATCTGGCGCGCGGCGTCCGCGATGGCGTCGCCGGCGGTGGATTCCGGCGCGGGGCGCTGCGCGGTGAGCACGGAACGATAAATCGGGTCGCGCTCGACCTCTTCGCCGATGCGGTTCATGGTCGAGACCGCCTCGACCGGGAATTTGCCGGCCGCCGATTCCGCCGACAGCATGATGGCGTCGGCGCCTTCATAGACGGCGGTGGCGACGTCCGAGACCTCGGCGCGGGTCGGCACCGGCGACTGGATCATCGATTCCAGCATCTGGGTTGCGATCACCACCGGCTTGCCGGCGCGGCGCGCCATGCGCGTCATCTGCTTCTGGAGGCTCGGCACGCGCTCCAGCGGCAGCTCGACGCCGAGATCGCCGCGCGCCACCATCAGCGCGTCGGAGGCCTCGATGATGTCGGCGAGGCGGTCGATCGCCTGCGGCTTCTCGATCTTGGCCATGACGGCGGCGCGGCCGCGGATCATCTTCTTGGCCTCCAGCACGTCGTCGGCGCGCTGCACGAAGGACAGCGCGATCCAGTCGACGCCGGTGACCAGCGCCGCCTCGAGGTCGGCGCGGTCCTTCGGCGTCATCGCCGAGACCGGCAGGTCGGTGTCGGGCAGGCTGACGCCCTTGCGGTCGGACATCCGGCCGCCGACCACGACGCGCGTCACCGCGTGCTCTTTGGAGGTCTCCTCGGCGATCAGCCGTACCTTGCCGTCATCCAGCAGCAGCGCATGGCCGGGCCGCAGCGCGGCGAGGATCTCCGGATGCGGGAGATTGACGCGCGTGGCATCGCCCGGCGTCTTGTCGGAATCGAGCGTGAACGTCTGGCCGTTCTGGAGCTGGACCGCGCCTTCCGCGAAGGCGCCGAGCCTGAGCTTCGGCCCCTGAAGGTCGACCAGGATGCCGATCGGTCGGCCGTAGCTGCTCTCGACATTGCGGATCGTCGCCACCAGCTCCCGCATCTTGTCATGCGGGGTGTGGCTCATATTGATGCGGAACAGGTCGGCGCCGGCCTCGAACAGGCGGCGGATCATCGCGAGATCCGAAGAGGCAGGTCCAAGGGTCGCGAGAATCTTGATACGGCGAAGACGCCTCATGGCTTATTCCCAGGCGGGGGCGGAGCTGCGGCCGGTGGCAGGCCGGGCGAGCCCGGGGGCGTAGCACCGGGCGGGCCATTGGGCAAACCCGGAACGCCGCCACCGGGGCCAACCGGGCCGGGCATGCCAGGCACGCGCGGCTGTGCCGGCTGCTCGTTGGCATCGGTGAGCTGCACCGTCCAGGCGCGCTGCTCGCCGGTATCGACCTCGAAATAGCCGGTGCGGTCATAGCCGCGCGCCAGGCAATCCTCGGTGCCGCGGATGGTGAATTCCTTGTCGCGCGAGCACATGAAGGCCTGGCCCGACCATTCGCCGCCACGGTCATAGTCGATCGCGTAGATGTAATAGTAGCGGGCGACCAGCGTTCCGCGCAGCAGGGTCTCGCAGGAGCGGGAGGAGATGTTCCACCAGCCCTCGGTGGTCCAGCCCTCGGCGTCCTTGTAGCCGAGCGCAATGCCGACCCGGCTCGAGGTGTTGTTGCACAGGCGGAAATCGGCGGAGGCCGGGCTGGTCCAGAGACACAGYATGGCAATCACCAGCACCGGGACCAACCGGGCGAGCAGGCGAAGGGGAGCGCGGGGAGATTCGGCGATCATTGTCGCGGAAGCTATATCAGATCATTGACGATTTGGCGTAGAGGCGGGGAACTGCCCCAAAGCTTGGCTTGCGCCCGTTTGCGCCGCGATGTGGCAAAATCTGTGACAGGACCCCACCTGATCCCGTAAGGGTGACCGCCATCGGGGTCAGAGCCGGGTCGGAGCTTAAGGAATTCAGCTATGGCAATCGACGACAAAACCAGAACGGAGCTCGAAGCGGCCGCTTTCCGGCGCTTGGTCGATCATTTGAAGACGCGAACGGACGTCCAGAATATCGACCTGATGAATCTGGCCGGCTTCTGCCGCAACTGCCTGTCCAACTGGCTCAAGGACGCCGCCGACGCCCAAGGCGTCGCCCTGAGCAAGGACGAGAGCCGGGAGGCCGTCTACGGCATGCCCTACGAGACCTGGAAATCGAAATACCAGGGCAGGGCCACGCCGGAGCAGCTCGAGGCCATGAAGAAAGTCCATCCTCACGGGCACTGAACGGCGCCGGCGCGCATCGGCTGAGTCGCACCACACAACAGCTTTCTTCGAGCAGCCGCACGAAGGTGTGGGCGCGCTGTGGACGAGCGTGATGCTTGCTTGAACGCGGGGGGCACCAACCCTAAGGGTCT
>NZ_JBFUES010000840.1:0-3322 GCF_056403875.1 Bradyrhizobium sp. P2_E8 | reverse complement strand
TGCGGGGATTCACCAAGACAGGATAGTGCATTCCCTTCTCCTTGCCACCGCCTTGCGAGCCGCCGGCCGGAACCGTTAATCTGGCCTATGTTTCTGTTTTCCCGAGCACAATTAACGTCATGACCGCGCCGATCGCCATCATCATGGGAAGCCAGTCGGACTGGGACACGATGCGGCATGCCGCCGACACGCTTGAAGCGCTCGGCGTTGCCGCCGAGACCCGCATCGTTTCGGCCCACCGCACCCCCGACCGGCTGGTCGCTTTCGCCAAGGGCGCCAAGGCGGCTGGTTACAAGATCATCATCGCCGGCGCGGGCGGCGCTGCACATTTGCCGGGCATGGCGGCGGCGCTGACGGAACTCCCCGTCTTCGGCGTTCCCGTCGAATCGAAGACACTCAAGGGCGTCGATTCGCTCTATTCGATCGTGCAGATGCCCGCGGGCATCCCGGTCGGCACCCTTGCCATCGGCAAGGCCGGCGCGATCAACGCGGCGTTGCTTGCTGCCGCCGTGCTGGCATTGTCCGACCCGGCCTTGTCCGACCGCCTCGCCGCCTGGCGCAAGGCGCAGACCGAGGCGGTTGCCGAGCGCCCGGAGGACAAGGCGTGACTGACGCAAAGCAGGTGAAGCTGAAGCCCGGCGACACCATCGGAATCCTCGGCGGCGGACAATTGGGGCGGATGCTGGCGATGGCCGCGGCGCGGCTCGGCCTGCGCTGCCAGGTGTTCTCGCCCGATCCTGACTCGCCGGCCTTCGACGTCGTGCTGAACGCGACCTGCGCCGAATATGCCGACGTCGAGGCGCTCGAGCTGTTCGCCAACGACGTCGACGTCATCACCTACGAATTCGAGAACGTGCCGGCCGCGGCCGCGATGGTGCTGGATGCGCGCCGCCCCGTGCTGCCCAACCGCAAGATCCTGGAGACGACCCAGGACCGGCTCGCGGAGAAGGATTTCGTGACGCGGCTCGGCATCGGCACCGCAGCCTATGCCGACGTCACCTCCGTCTCCTCGTTGCGCGAGGCGATTGTAAGGATCGGTCTTCCGGCCGTGCTGAAGACCCGCCGCTTCGGCTATGACGGCAAGGGCCAGGCCATCATCCGCGAGGGCGACGACATCGCCAAGGTCTGGACCAGCCTCGCCACCAAATCGGCGATCCTCGAAGCATTCATCCCCTACGAGCGCGAGATCTCCGTGATTGCGGCGCGGTCGGCGACGGGCCAGGTCGAGTGCTTCGACGTCACCGAGAACGAGCACCGCGACCACATTCTGAAGATATCCCGCGCCCCCGCACTGATTCCGGATGCGCTCGCGGAAGAAGCGCGCAGCATCGCCGGCAAGATCGCCGGCGCGCTCGATTATGTCGGCGTGCTTGCGGTGGAAATGTTCGTGCTCGCCAACGGCACCGGGCCGAAGGTGCTGGTCAACGAGATCGCCCCGCGCGTACACAATTCCGGGCACTGGACCCTCGACGGCGCCTCCATCTCGCAGTTCGAGCAGCACATCCGCGCCATCGCCGGCTGGCCGCTCGGCAAGCCGGTGCGCCACGGCGAGATCGTCACCATGACCAATCTGATCGGCGACGAGATCAACGATTACGAGAAGTGGCTGAGCGTTCCGGGCGCGACCATCCACATCTACGGCAAGGGCGGACCGCGCCCCGGCCGCAAGATGGGCCATGTCACCGAAGTCCGGCCGCCCCAGGAGAAGTGACGGGACCGCGGCAACCGCCGCGATTCCGCTTGCCGACTAGATTTGCTCTGACGCGTTTTCCTGACGCGAACCGGTATCGACTTCGCTCGAAAACGCTCTAGGCCGTCTTCACGCCTGCGACGACGCCGGCAGGCTCCTCGCTGAGCCAGCGATAGATCACCCCGCCAAGCGCGCCGCCGATCAATGGCGCGACCCAGAACAGCCAGAGCTGCGCCAGCGCCCAGCCGCCGACGAACAGCGCGGGGCCCGTGCTGCGCGCCGGGTTCACCGACGTGTTGGTGACGGGAATGCTGACAAGATGGATCATCACTAGCGCGAGCCCGATCGCGAGCGGCGCGAAGCCCGCGGGGGCGCGACCGTGAGTTGCGCCCATGATGACGAACAGGAACATCATGGTCATCACCACCTCGGTGACGAAGCAGACCACCATGCTGTACTGGCCGGGCGAATGCGCATCGTATCCGTTCGACGCGAAGCCCTTGGTGACGTCGAAGCCTGGGGCGCCGCTGGCGATGACGTAGAGCAGTTCGGCGGCAACGATCGCACCGCAGACCTGCGCGATCACGTAGGGCAGGATCTGGCCGGCCGGAAAGCGCCCGCCGGCGGCAAGGCCGACCGTGAYGGCCGGATTGAGATGACAGCCCGAGATGTGACCGATCGCGTAGGCCATGGTGACGACGCTTAAGCCGAAAGCCAGGGACACGCCGACCAGGCCGATTCCGACCTGCGGGAAGCCGGCTGCGATCACCGCGCTGCCACAACCTGCGAATGTGAGCCAGAAGGTGCCGATGGCCTCGGCAGCATATTTCTTCATATCCATGTGTCGTCCCCTGATTTCAAAGTTTCCGGAGCAAAGCTCCGGTCACGGCCCCGTCAAGGACGCCAAATCTCCCAAATCGGGGCCGCATAGAGGTCTTTTCGCCTTATTTAATGGCTGAACTTGGCCCAAAACCCCGCTTGGCAGGTGGACATCCAGGGTTTTGTCTGATACATCCGCGCGCTCAAGGCTAAGGGCTTGTGCGTTTTGCCATCCCCTTTGACTTACCAGAATTCAAATCCTGTCCACTGAAGAGGATGCCGCGTGCAGGTTCTCGTTCGCGATAACAATGTCGATCAAGCCCTCAAGGCGCTGAAGAAGAAGATGCAGCGCGAGGGTATTTTCCGCGAGATGAAGCTCCGCGGTCACTACGAAAAGCCCTCCGAGAAGAAGGCTCGCGAAAAGGCCGAAGCCGTGCGCCGCGCGCGCAAGCTGGCCCGCAAGAAGCTCCAGCGTGAAGGCCTGCTGCCGATGAAGCCGAAGCCGGTGTTCGGCGCTGGCCCCGGTGGTGAGCGTGGCGGCCGTGGCGGCCCGGGTGCAGGTCCGCGCGGACCGCGCTGATTTGCCGAATTTTTAAGACCTCAGTTCTCGATAACGCGGGCCGCTGGCCCGCGTTATTGTTTGTGAGCGGTGCCTTTCTGGGACGGGGCACTACCGATGCGGCGCTAAAGCGCGATGAGGTTGGTCATCGCGCTTTAGATTGTTGTTTGAGCATGATCTTTTCGGAAAACCGCGGCACACTTTTCCGGATCATGCTCTAGCGCGAGCGAACCGTAGATGGCCTCCCCTTCCCC
>NZ_JBFUES010000839.1:0-3322 GCF_056403875.1 Bradyrhizobium sp. P2_E8 | reverse complement strand
GTCCTTAGGCTGCGCGACGATCCTGGTATGCTTCCAATGTGGGGTAAAAGATGCCGCGCTCGAGATCGTCCTCGGTAGCTGCGGCCCACGAGGTACCGCCTGGGGCATGCTTCAGAACCCGCACGACCTCAGCCATGCCCTCGTTGGAGCGCCTTAAGTACGGCGCATCGTGCGGGATCTCATAGATCTCGGCCAGCTCGTCGAACTGGCTCTGAAAAAGAGCCGTTCCGGGTGTCGGATCGAACGGCCGGTTTATGTCGCGGGGCTTCGGCATATTGGCCGCCCCTGTTTTCGGTGGAGAGCCCGGAAGGACGCCGAGATCTTTGCAGATCTCTTTTCGAGCGAGACCAACTACATTTTCTGCGGTCTGTAGCGCCAACTCCGCATCGCGCGTTTCATCTACGGCCGCGCCGTGGAGTCTCCGAAGCTCGCGATCAAGCAGCCATGCGTGATCCGACTCCATCACGCCAGACATCATTGGCGACATCTCAACGATGGCTTGCACCCATTCAGGCTCGAGGCCCTCTCTGTTTTTGCTGATGAACTGCCGTCGCTTGTCTTCGGACATGCCGGCAAGATGGCCACGAATCTCCAGGCGCCGCAGGTACGAAACAGCGTCCGTCTTATCGACCGCCGGCAGTGCGATCTTTGCGCGCGCTGCCGCGATTTCCAGACGAGCCTTTCGCACAGTTTCGCGGCCCCTATGCAAAGCCGGGATCGATTTTGCCAGCGCGTGCTGCCCGATTTCCTGGACGATACCGGCGTCCGTGAATTTTCCGGACTTCCTCGCCGTCGTCGCGAGATCCTCGAATTCGTCGAGCGTCGACAGTGCATCAACGTAGGCCCGCTCGAGTCTCGAACCCGGCGTTTTGGGCTGGAAGGCAAAACCCCACGCTGGAATGCGGACTGCGGTCGGACCCGTCGCACCGCGCCGAAGGGTGCCGCGACCGAGCAACCTGCCATTGAGGCTCGCGGGCTTGATTTCGTGGATCCAGTCTCCGTCCAAAATTTCGTTCATCGTTCGCATTCACATGCTCCTTATCTCGAAATAGCAAAGCCACCCGTCAGGGCGCCCTCCGTGATCCGTCCATCAAGCTTCGATTTGTTGCTCTGCGCGGCATGGGTGCCCCACACTCCGAAACCGGCCGCGGGCGTCTCGGGTTTCGTCATCAATTCGGTCAAAGCCCAAACCAGTGCGTCGGCACGGTCTGGCGAGCCGTCACCGGCAAAGCCCTCGCCAGTCATAGCGGCGAGTTGATCTTCCAGTTCCGTAAAACTGCCGACGTGGCGAACACGGCCTTGCTCGTACAGCGCGGCAATYGGCTCTGCGCGCTGAACCTTACCCCGGCTGGCCGTCACTTCTCGATAAGGAACGTTCGGATCCACGGTGCGGATGACGTGCTGCACCATTGCACCGCCGAAATTGCGTTCTGCAACGATCCGATCAGCCCTAAACTCACGGTAGGCAGCAACAGCCCTGGCACCCCATATCGCTGGCGATGCCTTGATGGTGCGATCGGAGAGGACATAGCCAAAGTCATCAACGCCAAAGCCCGCCACGACGATGCCGACACTATCGCCGCCGTCCCGGCCGTTGGTGCCGCTGGGGTCGATGGCGACGACCACGCGCTTCAGATCGGGAACGGAGCCCGTGAACCGCGCGCGCTCGAGCATGTCACGGGTCCACAAGGCGCCCGTGACATCGTCCAGGATCTCGGCGTTCAATTCCTGACGGCCGAGCCGCGTGCCCTCGTAGCGCTGACGTATCGCGGCCAGGAAGGTCGGCGCCAGATTTGCTTCGTTCTCGAAGGTTGAACCGCGCGTGACGACCACGTCGCGACCCTCACGGGCCAGAATCTCCTTCAACAGCTTGATCGGCCGCGGCGTCGTTGTGGCGAGCCAGCGCGGATGCCTGCCGAGCCGTAGCCCGAACATGAGCATGTCCCAGGTCGCCTGCGGGTCGTTCCAGGCGGCCAACTCATCAGCCCACGCGGCATCGTGCTCAGGACCACGAAGGCGGTCGGCTTCCTCGCTGGAGAATGTGGTTGCGATAGCACCATTCGGCCAAGTCAGCCTGCGTTTGGAGGGCTCGTATTGCGGTCGATTCCACGGTGGCGCCATGCGAAGCAGACCGCTTTGACCCTCGACCATCGTGTCCCGCGCATCGGCGGCCGTGGGTGCCACCAGCGCAATCCGGCCAGCAGCGGTAGTTTCAACCAGCTCGTTCACCCATCCGGCGCCGGTGAATGTTTTCCCGAAGCCTCTGCCCGACATCAGGAGCCAGCCGAGCCAGTCACCGGGCGGAGGCAACTGCGACGGACGCGCCTTCGTCCGCCAGCCGCCATCGGCCAGCGAGTCCGCCAGTCTTGAGGCAAGACTACGCAGCGACATGCTCGATCACCTTCGCAGGGAGAGTCATGGGCGCGTTTTCGTCGTCTAGGTCGCGCAATGCAGCCACCACCGACGCACGCGCGTCAGGGAACGGCGCAAGGGCGCGCAGCATCGTTGCCTGCATCTTCAGGAACGCTGGATGTTCGGCAAGGATTGCAATGTTGTTCGTGACGTTGATTGACTGGGCCATCGAGCCCAGTTCGCCTGTCACCCGCGCGATCGTCTCCAGGGTGGAGGTGAGTCGGCCGGCCACATACGCAGCACCGCGCCCATCGCCAGCCTCGGTCATTGCGGCTAGCTGGCCAGTCAACACGGTGCGGATCATGCGCAGGTGATCGAGAACCGAGTCACCCTCGGCCGCTGCCTTCTCAGCCAATTCGGCAAGCTGTGCCGGGCCACAGAGATAGGAGGCCTTCATCTCGGCGGTGACGTGATTGTGCCAATGCCGGTGGATGGCATCGCGCTCTAGGCTGAATTTCTCAGCAAGACTGTCGAGGGAGGCGCCGCCAGCCCGCAACAGCTCAACGCGCCAACGCTCAGGGTGGCGACAGACCTGGCAGCGGGGAGAGTGTGGTCGGCTCATGGTTGCGTAGCTTCCAGTACATCCGTGGAAGCCCGCTGCCTTTCGGCCCATGAGCACATCGAGCGAACTCGATGCAGTAAACATACGCGATAAACCGTCGCGAACAAAGCGCCGCGATTACCAACGTCTACAATCCATGCAACACGGCCGCAACACGGCCCGCAAGCCGTTGAGATGACTCGCCGATTTCATGACGCACGGATACATAATCCGATGTTCAACGGATTGGTTGCCGAAGCAACGATCGTTGCGGGGCATCGCGAGGGCCGGGCCGGGTGGGCCGCAGATGTGTCGGGTTTATTTTCATCAAAGTGTAGACGGGACATTTGGGACGTGACGGGACATTGC